>JANJUT010000224.1 GCA_024710445.1 Thiobacillus sp. | reverse complement strand
CGTGTTTGTGGATCATTCTGGGCAATATCGAGCAGGTTCCCCGGGCACTGGGCACGATCGTGAATGAAGCCTTTTCCCCGATTGCGGTGGCGGGCGGCATGGTCGGGGCGCTGGTACAGGGTTTCAAGCGCGCCATGTTTTCCAGCGAGGCCGGCCTGGGATCGGCCGCCATCGTGCACTCCACTGCTTCGGTCAAATACCCGGTTCGTCAGGGCATGGTCGCACTGTATGAGCCCTTCATCGACACTATCGTGATCTGCACCATGACCGCACTGGTGATCGTGATTACCGGCGTGTACAACGATCCGGCCACACTGGCGATTCGCGAAGCCAGCAAGGGCGCGGCGTTGACCTCGGTGGCGTTCGCCACGGTGTCGGACTGGTTCCCGATGATTCTGACGATATCGGTGGTGCTGTTTGCCTACAGCACGATGATTTCGTGGTCTTACTACGGTGAACGCTGCTGGACCTACCTGTTCGGCGAGCGGGCCTCGATCGCCTACCGCGTGATGTTCCTGGTCTTCATCGTGATCGCCTCGGTGGCGAGTGCCGCCAACATGCTCGATTTCACCGATCTGCTGGTGCTGGCCATGGCTTTCCCCAATTTTCTGGGACTGTATCTGCTGAGCGGCAAGGTGAAGACCATGCTGGTGGACTATCAGGTGAAGCTGAAGAGTGGCGAGCTGGCTCGGGAAGTGAAACGCTAGCTGCTGATTGCGGTACCGACGACAAGGCAATCCCCCGAGAAGCGATCGGGGGATTTTTTTATTCGGCGTCAGCTTGGGTGAGGTCGCGTGGCGGAGGTGAAACGATAGAGTTGGCGCTCGGTGAGCACTGCATCGAGCGGCATGTCCCATGGCTCGTGCGGCAGTTTCTCCACCCGCTGGCATTCGTATGCCAGGCCGACCAGCCGTGGTTTGCGCCAGCTTCGCCGATGCTGCATGTACGCCAGCGTGGCATCGTAGTAGCCGCCGCCCATCCCCAGCCGATGACCCGCGCTGTCGAATCCCACCAGCGGCATCAACAACAGGTCGAGTTGGCGCGCGCGCAGGGGCCGCGCATCGAGCGGCTCGGGAATGCCATAGCGATTGGGGTGCATGCGCGTGTGGCGGCCCACGCGGCCAAAACGCATCACCCGTCCACGACGTGGCAGCACCGGCAGATAGCAGTCACGCTGCATCCACAAGGCCTGGTTGAGCAGCGGATGGGCATCAAACTCGCCGCCCTGCGGCAAATAGAAAGCGATGCGCTGCGCACGCAGCAACAGTCCATGGCGCAGGGCGAGGCGTAGAGAAGCGCGGCCGGCCTTGCGGCGGTCGGTGAGCGTGAAGGTGTTGCGTGCGGCCTTGAGTTGCCGCCGAAGGGTGGATTTATTCATTGGGTGGAAAGGCTCCCCGCCTGTGCCGTGACTGGCTGCGGACTCTTGAACCTGGGTCCAAGACGGCCGCGTTCAAAGACGTTTTGGGCACATGAGACGTGTCACGCGCACACCCACATCGGAATAGATCGCAGCCTTGCACGAATGCATTGGTTCAGAGAAATTGCAACCAGCCTCGAACACCGCAGGGAACACCGCCAGTTTAGAAGAGTTTGTCCTGATCTTCCAGCACTGAATCGAGCAGGGTGTTGCAATGCGCCACCCGGGTGCGGGCCTCTTCGATCAGACCGCCGCCGCCATGGGTGAGCAGGTCGTGCGCCAGATTGAGTCCGGCCATGATGGCGATGCGTTCGGCGCCGATCACCTTGCTGTTGTCACGGATCGCCCGCATCTTGTCGTCCAGATAATCGGCTGCCGCAACCAGGGCCGACTCTTCCTCGCGGGTGCAGGCCACCTTGTACGGGCGGCCCAGAATATGAATTTCGATTGAGCGCGGGCTGGCCATTACGCGTCCTCCGGCAAGGTGTCGAGCAATGCATTCAGGCGGACCTTGGCGGCCTCCAGCCGCGTGGTCAGCTGCTTGTTGTCCTGTTGTGCGGTCAGCAGTTGCTGGCGCAGGGCAATGTTTTCCCGCCGCAGGGTCTGGCTCAGTTCGGCCACCTGGCGGATTTTGGCTTCGAGGGTATCGAGTTCGGCGTGCATGGCGGGACTATAGCACCCGCAAGGGGCACGCCGGGGGGTTTCCCCGCTGCTGCGCAGCGACCCATCCGCAGGGGGCAGCGTGCGAACGGTCAATCTCGAGGATGGGTTTCGTGTGTTTCCTGGGTTGGCGTGCGAGCAGCGAGCGCATCTTGCGGGTACAATCCGCGCCTTCAGGTGCCCGCACAGCTTTCTGCTGCGCGGGTTAAACGGGAAACAGGTGCGCTGCTCTGCAGCCAGGCCTGTGCTGCCCCCGCAACGGTAAGTGTTGTTGTTCGGCGTTTCACACAGCCACTGTCGCAAGATGGGAAGGCGAAACGCCTCATACGCGAGCCCGGATACCGGCCTGAGCCCTGTTGCGACGAAAGTCGCGCAGCGGATCGTGCAACGCGTCTGCGGGGAAGCAGGCGCCCAAACCGGAAACTCATCATGCGTCAAACCCCTCTCTCACTCGCCCTGTGTGCGCTCTTTGCTTCGTCCGCATTCGCGGAAACCCTGCCGGATTTTGTTGCTGAAACGGTGGTGGTGACCCCCAGCCGCTTTGCCGAACCGGATGGCGTCGGCTCCGCCAACGTCACGGTCATCACGCGTCAGCAAATCGAACAGAACCCGGCCACCACGCTTCCGGATATCCTGGCGGATTACGCCGGCATCGGCGCGCGTGATTTGTACGGCAACCAGGCATCCAACAGTACCGTGGACATACGCGGCTTTGGCGCGGCGGCCGGGCAGAACACCCTGGTGCTGGTCGATGGCCGGCGTTTGAATGACATTGATCTGTCGGGCGTCGTCTGGTCGGCGATTCCCCTGTCGGCAATCGATCGCATCGAGATTATTCGGGGCGGGGCGAGTGTGTTGTATGGCTCGGGCGCGGTCGGAGGCGTCGTCAACATCCTCACCCGTTCACCGCTCGGCCAGCCAGCCGAAACTGGCCTGCACGCACGCGTCGGCAGCTTCGATACGCAGGAGGTGCAGGCATACGGTACCTTGCCGGGCAAGGATATGGGCCTGACGCTGGCGGCCAATCGTTATCGCTCCGATGGGGTTCGCGACAACAATCAGAATCGTCAGGACAGCCTGTACGGTGATGCGCGCTGGAAACTGGACCAGGCTGAATGGGTGCTGAAATTCGGCGCAGACACCCAGAACATCCGGCTGCCCGGGTCGCGCCTGATACAGCCCAGCATCGGCCTGAATCAACTCGCAAATGACCCGAAAGGCACGGGTACGCCGCTGGACTGGGCAGACCGCCAGGGTTGGCAGGCCGGCCTGACCGGCAACTTCAATCTGGGCGAGCACGATGCCACCTTCGATTTTGGCTACCGCAACAAGGCACAGGCCGCGTATTTCGATTTTGGCGGCTTTCCGGATTACCGTGAAAGCGATCTCGACATGTTCAGCCTGTCGCCGCGCGCCCGGTTCAATCTGGCGGACCATACGCTGATCACGGGCGTGGATATCAATCATTGGCAGTACGGGACCCGGCTATCCAACGCGCCCGGCAATATCCACCAGCCGGTCAATCACGTCAGCGCCACCCAGCGCAGCATCGGCGTGTATGTACAGGATCAGTTCACAGTCAGCCCTGATGTGGTGCTCAATGCCGGTGCGCGGACTGAACAGTTTTCGATCCGCGCACGCGATATCTACGATCCTTCCGCGCCCGGAGGTGCCTTTGGTTCCGGCGCCTTGTCCGGCGATCAGAACGAGCGGGAATACGCATGGGAACTGGGTGCGCGTTATCGCGTGTCGTCCATCAATTCGCTCTATGCCAAAGCCGGCCGCAGTTTCCGCTTTGCCACCGTGGACGAGATTTACGAGACCAATGCAAGCTGGAACCATGAGTTCCAGTTCCTCAAGCCACAGACCGCACTGGATGCCGAACTGGGCTGGGAAACCGGCAGCGCCAGGCGGGGAGGGCGTGCCGCGTTGTATGCCGCACGGGTCAAGGATGAAATTCATCTCGACCCCTACAGCGCCGGGATCGGCAATACCAACCTGCCGCCACTGCAGCGCTACGGGCTGGAACTGGAAGCGCGCACAAGCTGGCAGGCACTTCAGCTGAGCGGTGCCTACACGCTGGCGTTCGCGCGTTTCACCGCTGGCAATTACAACGGTGTCGATCTGGACGGCAAGGACGTGCCACTCGTGCCGCGCCACAAAGTCGCGCTCAACCTGGCATGGCAGGCCAGCGCGGTAACCAAAGTGACCGTCAGCGCAAATCATGTCAGCCGCCAGTACATGGATAATGATGAATCGAACACCCTGGGTGTGCGTATTCCGGCGTATACCGTTGTCGATGCCCGCATCGAGCATCGGATGGGTGGGTGGATATGGGCCGCAGCAGTCAGCAACCTGTTCGATGAGGATTACTACACGTATGCCGTGCGCAGCAACATCACAGCCGATCGCTATGCGGTCTATCCGCTGGCAGGGCGCAGCGGCTGGCTGAGTGCCGAGTATCGGTTCAGATAAGCCACACTCAAGCTGCCGCAGTCCTTACTGCCTGACGCTGCTGTCAGGTGAAGCAGGTTTCCCGCACCGCCTCATCGATACTGGCCAGGCCGATCTGTATCTCGTCGATCAGTCGATGCAGTTCGTCCTGGCTCAGCGCACCGGGGTTGACTGCTTCGACGGCGTGCCTCACGTCGCGTTCCAGATTGCGGCCCAGGCGTGCGAACGGGCAGGTCTCGTCGTGCGGCATGGAGCGGGCAGGATGCCGGTGATGGCCTATAAAGAGACCACTGGTTAATTTCAGTGTCATGACAGTTCGGCCAGGCCGTGGCCAGTTTGATTGCTGGATAGGCGTCCGCTTTCCCGAGAGCACTTGGCTTCCCATCACGGACAGGTTGGGGCATGGGTCAGGCATTCATGGCTTCAAATAGAGCAATCGCATCAATGAAGACGCGGGCGCCTGGCATGTGTGGCTTTGGGCTGAAGCCGCAAACGCCTTGTCATCCAGCCCGGATACGAAAGGAGAAAGCCCCATGGCTACAACACTGTATGAGCGCCTGGGTGGCGCAGAGGGCATCGCGCGGCTCGTTGACGATGCCGTTGATGCACATTTGATGAACCCCAAGGTTAAAACCCGGTTTGAGAACGCAAAAGATATCGAGCACGCCAAGAAGATGTCGCGCGAATTTTTCAGCGCGGGGGCGGGCGGCCCCGAGACCTATACCGGACGGGACATGCTCACCACGCACAAGGGCATGAATATTTCGGAGCAGGAATACGTTGCCGTGATGGACGATATCCTGGGCGCAATGGATAAGAACAAGCTGGGCGCAGACGAGAAAAAAGATGTGCTGGCCATCCTGTATTCACTCAAGGGCGACATTATTCGCGTGTGAAGAAAGGGTGCCGGGACGGCCGATATGGCTTAATCTGACGGGATGCCTTTAACGTCAGGAAATCCATGACCGACCCGCAGCGCGATGCGCGCCACGCCGCCCGCATGGCGCGCAAGAAAGCCGTCATCGACGCCGCCATCGCGGCGGCCACCGACGAGCGCGGGTTGCTGATCGTCATCACCGGCAACGGCAAGGGCAAAAGCACCTCGGCTTTTGGCACCATGGCGCGCGCGCTCGGCCATGGCATGAAGGGCGGCGTCTGCCAGTTCATCAATGGCCGCACCGATACCGGCGACGAAGCCTGTTTCGGCAAGCAGCCCGGCGTCGAATGGCACGTGCTCGGCGACGGCTTCACCTGGGACACGCAAAACCGCGAACAGGATATCGCCACTGCCGAGCACGGCTGGAAGGTGGCGCGCAGGATGCTGGCCGACCCGGCGTATCAACTGGTGGTGCTGGACGAACTGACGTATCTGTTGAGCTACGGCTATCTCGACAGCGACATCGTGCTCGATGCGCTGGCGCAGCGGCCACCGATGCAGCATGTCATCGTCACCGGGCGCGCGGCTCCGGAGGCGCTGATCGAACTGGCTGACACCGTATCGATCATTGCCGACGAAAAGCACGCCTACCGCGCCGGCATCAAGGCGCAGCCCGGCATCGACCTGTAAGCGTGGCGCCCGGCGCGGCATAATCGCGGGGGTGCGTTCTCCATCCTATATCGGGCGCTTTGCCCCTTCCCCCACCGGCCCGCTGCACTTTGGTTCGCTCGTCGCCGCATTGGCGAGCTGGCTCGACGCCCGTGCCGCCGGCGGGCAATGGCTGGTGCGGATGGAAGACCTTGACCGCCCGCGTTGCGAGCCCGGCGCGGCCGGCACGATCCTGCGTCAGCTGGAGGCATATGGCCTCGCTTGGGACGGCGAGGTGCTGGTTCAATCGCAGCGCGACGCGGCCTATGCCGCCGCGCTGGATGCCTTGAAAGAAAGCGGCGCGGTCTTTCCCTGCGCCTGCACGCGCAGCCAGCTCGCGGCCGCGCCGCGCAATGACGAAGGCGAGATCATCTACCCCGGTACCTGCCGCAATGGCTTGCCGGCTGGACAGGCCGGCCGCGCCTGGCGGGTGCGCGTACCGGATGTGAACATTCATTTCCATGACCGCATCCACGGCGAACTGCAGCAGAATCTGGCGGGCGAAGTGGGCGATTTTGTCGTCAAGCGCGCCGACGGACTGTTTGCCTACCAGCTGGCGGCGGTAGTCGACGATGCCTTTCAGGGCATCACCCATGTCGTGCGCGGGGCCGATCTGTTGTGGAACACGCCGCGCCAGATATATTTGCAAAACCGGCTTGGGCTGCCAACGCCTGTTTATGCCCATGTGCCGCTCATCACCAATGCTGCCGGGCAGAAGCTGTCCAAACAGACGCTGGCGCCCGCCTTGCCGGATGACCGGCGCGGCACGGCACTGGCGCTGGCGCTCACCGTGCTCGGCCACCCGCCCCCCGCCGAACTGGCCGACAGCGAACCAGACGGGCTTTTGGCGTGGGCGAGCGCTCACTGGCAAATCGAAAACGTACCCACGCAACCAATATTTGCCAACCCCGGGCTCTGACTGGACAATCACCCTTCACCCTTCACCCTTCATCCAAAATGGCCCAACTCCCTCCCGCTGTCGAACAAGTCCTGCAGGTCCATTCCGCGTTTATCCACGCCGTGGTCAACGCGTTGCGCGACCGCAGCGCGTTGCCCGACCTGATGAAACAGCTCGATGCCGCCGAGCAGGCCGGCTGGCCGCGGCTGGTGGGCGCGCTGCGTCATGTCATCAACGGTCGCCGCGACCCGTCGATCAAGCTCGGGCTGGACGAGGAAGACAGCATCCTGCTCGATGCCATTCTGCGCGGTATCGACAATCCCGCCACGCTGCCGCCGCTCAATGCCCAGCCGGATGGCAGTTCCGCCGCGCCGGGCCTGGCGGCGCTGATCGATGCCTCGGCACGGGGCGATGCGCAGGCGATGTCAGTGCTCGCCAACATGGCCGAGCAGATGATGAAGGCGGGCGGCGACATGGCCCTGCTGGGCGGGCGCATGCGCCGATTGTTGAATGGTGAACGCGACGCCGACCAGCTGGTTGCCGGTATGAGTCCGCTGGGGCGCGAACTGGTGATCAGCCTGCTCGACGAACTGGCCAAGCTGCGGCTGCAGTAAAACGCCGGCAGGCGCGCGGTCCGCTTTGACAGCGCAGGTCTCCGTCAGCTAAAATGCGCGCCTTTTCGGCGGTCCTGCGCCGGAGAAGCAATCCCCAAGGTGATGTAGCTCAGTCGGTTAGAGCATCGGATTCATAATCCGGGGGTCGGTGGTTCAAGTCCACTCATCACC
>JANJUT010000186.1 GCA_024710445.1 Thiobacillus sp. | reverse complement strand
CTGCAATGCGCGGCCGAAGATTGTCCAGTAGATATCGGTGGCGGCGGCGGCCACAAAACTGCCGATGGCAAAGATGATCAGGCCGAAGATGATGACCTTCTTGCGCCCGATACGGTCGGATGCCATGCCGAAGGGGATCATGAAGAGGGCCTGGGTCAGGCCGTACATGCCGAGCGCGAGGCCAACCAGGGTGTGATTGTCGCCGCCCGGCAGGTGTTCCGCATACAGCGCAAACACCGGCAGGATCAGGAACATGCCCAGCATGCGCAGGCCAAAAATGGCCGCCAGGCCCGATGTGGCGCGCTTTTCGGCGCGGGTCATGCTTTCGGACAAGTCGATGTGGGCCACTGCAGGATGAACTAACGGGGTTAGGCGAATGCGCGAAGTCCGTTATATTAGCAGGTTGCGAATTACGCCCCCCGCACCCAAACAATGGAATTTATCCGCATCCGTGGCGCCCGCACCCACAACCTGAAGAACATCAATCTCGACCTGCCACGCAACAAGCTGGTGGTGATTACGGGACTGTCGGGCTCGGGCAAATCGTCGCTGGCGTTCGACACGCTCTATGCCGAAGGCCAGCGGCGCTACGTCGAGTCCTTGTCGGCCTATGCGCGGCAGTTTTTGCAGTTGATGGAGAAACCCGACGTCGACCTGATCGAAGGCCTGAGTCCGGCGATTTCCATCGAGCAGAAAGCCACCAGCCACAACCCGCGCTCGACCGTAGGCACGGTCACCGAGATCCACGATTACCTGCGCCTGCTGTACGCCCGCGTCGGCGATCCGCAGTGCCCTGAACACGGCATCACGCTGGCTGCGCAGACCGTATCGCAGATGGTCGATGCCGTGCTGGCACTGCCGGAAGACACCAAGCTGATGATCATGGCGCCGCTGGTGGTGGGGCGCAAGGGCGAAAACCTCGAACTGTTCGCCGAACTGCGCGCGCAGGGTTTCGTGCGGGTAAGGGTCGATGGCAAGGTGCACGAAATCGACGCCGTACCCAAACTCGACAAGAACAAGAAGCACACCATCGAAGTGGTGGTGGATCGTCTGAAGGTGCGCATGGATGCCAAGCAGCGTCTGGCCGAAAGCTTCGAGACCGCGCTACGCCACGCCGATGGCCGCGCGCTGGCGGTGGAAATGGACACCGGCAAAGAGCACCTGTTTTCCGCCAGGTTCGCCTGCCCGATCTGCAGCTATGCACTGCCCGAGCTCGAACCGCGGCTGTTCTCGTTCAACAACCCGATGGGCGCCTGCCCCAGCTGCGACGGTCTCGGCCAGATCACCTTTTTCGACCCGGCACGGGTGGTGGCTTTCCCGCATCTGTCGCTGGCCAGCGGCGCGATCAAGGGCTGGGACAAGCGCAATCAGTTCTTTTTCATGATGCTGCAAAGCCTGGCGATGCATTACGGCTTCGATCTCGACACGCCCTGGGAATCGCTGCCCGAGCGCATCCACGATGTGCTGCTCAATGGCTCTGGCCGCGAAGCCATTGCCTTCCAGACGCTGGCACCGCGCGGCGGATTCGCCACCAAGCGCTACCCGTTCGAAGGCGTGCTCGCCAACATGGCCCGCCGCTACCACGAGTCGGACTCGATGGCGGTGCGTGAGGAACTCGCCAAGTACCAGAACAACAAGGCGTGCCCCGCCTGCGAAGGCACCCGGCTGCGCGAAGAGGCGCGCCACGTCATGGTCGGCGACGCGCCGATCTTCAAGGTCAGCGCGATGCCACTGAAGCAGGCGCTGGCATTTTTCCAGACGCTCACGCTCGACGGCCAGCGCGCCCAGATCGCCGACAAGATCGTCAAGGAAATTATCGCCCGCGTCGGCTTCCTCAACAACGTCGGTCTCGATTACCTGTCGCTCGACCGTTCGGCCGACACGCTGTCGGGCGGCGAGTCGCAGCGCATCCGCCTCGCTTCGCAGATCGGCTCCGGCCTCACCGGCGTGATGTACGTGCTCGACGAACCCTCGATCGGCCTGCACCAGCGCGATAACGACCGCCTGCTGGCCACGCTGAAACATCTACGCGACATCGGCAACTCGGTGCTGGTGGTCGAGCACGACGAGGATGCCATTCGTGCCGCCGATTATGTGGTCGACATGGGCCCCGGCGCAGGCGTGCACGGCGGCGAGATCGTGGCCGAGGGCACGCCGGAGGAAATCCGCATGAGCGAGGACTCGCTCACCGGCCAGTATCTGTCAGGCCGTCGCGCAATCGGCATCCCGAAAAAACGCCGTGTACCGGACCCCGAGCGGCATCTGGTCCTGACTGGCGCCAGCGGCAACAACCTGCAGAACGTCACACTCGATTTGCCGCTCGGCCTGTTCGTCTGCATCACCGGCGTGTCGGGTTCGGGAAAATCCACGCTCATCAACGACACCCTGTACGCTGCAACCGCACGCCATTTGTATGGCTCGTCTGCCGAGCCCGCGCCGCATACCGATATCCACGGCCTGGAGTTCTTCGACAAGGTAATCAGCGTCGACCAAAGCCCCATCGGCCGCACCCCGCGCTCCAACCCGGCGACCTATACCGGGCTGTTTACGCCGATCCGCGAACTGTTCGCCGGCGTGCCCGAGTCGCGTACCCGCGGCTACGGGCCGGGCCGGTTTTCATTCAATGTCAAGGGCGGCCGCTGCGAAGCCTGCCAGGGCGATGGCGTGATCAAGGTCGAGATGCATTTCCTGCCCGACATCTATGTGCCATGCGATGTGTGTCACGGTGCCCGCTATAACCGCGAAACGCTGGAAGTGCACTACAAGGGCAAGACCATCCGCGATGTGCTGGAAATGACGATCGAGGCGGCGGCCGAATTTTTCGATGCCGTCCCGGTCGTCAAGCGCAAACTGCAAACCCTGATGGACGTGGGCCTCGGCTATATCCGCCTGGGCCAATCCGCCACCACCCTGTCCGGCGGCGAGGCGCAGCGCGTCAAGTTGTCGCTCGAACTGTCCAAGCGCGATACCGGCCGCACGCTCTACATCCTCGACGAACCGACCACCGGACTGCATTTCGCCGATATCGACCTGCTGATGAAAGTGCTGCAACGCCTGGCCGACGCCGGCAACAGCGTAGTCGTCATCGAACACAATCTGGATGTGATCAAAACCGCCGACTGGCTGATTGACCTTGGGCCGGAAGGCGGTGCCGGCGGCGGCCTGATCATCGCCGAAGGCACGCCCGAGGCCGTGGCCGACAATCCGGCCAGCCACACCGGCAAATACCTGCAACCCGTTCTGTCGCGTCATTGAACATGGCTGAACCCATCCGCCTTTCCAAACTCATGTCCGAACGCGGGCTGTGCTCGCGCCGCGAAGCCGACAGCTATATCGAACGCGGGCTGGTGTTTGTCGATGGCAAGCGGGTGAGCGAACTCGGTACCAAGGTCGATCCGGCCTGCGCCATCCGGCTGGACACAGCTGCCAGCCAGCAACAGCAGCAACGCGTCACCATTCTGCTGCACAAACCCATCGGCTATGTCTCGGGCCAGCCGGAGCCGGGCTATCAACCTGCCGTGGTGCTGATCCGCCCCGAGACACAATGGCTGGACGGACGCGCCACCCAGGCATTCCATCCGTCCCATCTGAAAGGCCTGGCGCCGGCCGGACGGCTCGATATCGACTCGACCGGCCTGCTGGTGCTGACGCAGGACGGGCGCATCGCCAAACAGCTGATAGGCGATGACTCTGATGTCGAGAAGGAATATCTGGTGCGCGTGGCCGGACGACTCGACGAAAAAGACCTCGCACGCCTGAACCACGGCCTCTCGCTCGACGGCCGGAAATTGCGGCCGGCAAAGGTCAGCTGGCAAAACGCCGACCAGTTGCGCTTCATCCTGAAGGAAGGCCGCAAGCGCCAGATTCGCCGCATGTGCGAACTGGTCGGGTTAAAGGTCGTGGGCCTGAAACGGGTGCGTATCGGCCGTGTGCGGCTGGGCGACCTGCCTCTGGGTCAGTGGCGCTATCTGCAAGCAAACGAAAGTTTCTAAGTCCCTGATTTGTAAAAAATGTTCTAAAGGGTTGTTCTCATACTCTTTTGGCGCTATTAATAAAAGCTGCGGGTTGCCCTAAAGGACTCCGACCCACTACGCGACAGAGCGCGTGTGGGATCGTATGCCAGACCTGCAACCTTTACTTTAAATCTACATGAGGGAGATCCATATGAATTCCAAACTACTCGTCGCACTTTTTGCTGCTCTTGCACTCACCGCCTGCCAGAAAGCCGAAGAAGCTGCCGCTCCTGCGATGGATCAGGCAACTGAAGCTGCCGGTGCTGCCGTTGACGCAGCAGGTGATGCCGCAACTGCCGCAGGCGAGGCTGCCGGTGAAGCTGCTGCTGCAGCGGGCGATGCCGCAACCGATGCTGCGGCTGATGCAGCAGGCAAGGTCGAAGAAATGGCTGGTGAAGCCAAGGACGCCATGCAGAAGTAATCTGCTTCTGCGGCGCAAACGGCCAGGTTTTCCTGGCCGTTTTTGTTTCTGCAACAATCAAAACGCTACAATTCCCCGCACCCCCCCATTCACACCCGGCCGTCCCACCATGCGCATTGCCCTTTGCCTGCTCGCCCTGTTGTGCTCACCGTCCCAGGCCGCACCACCTGTTGCGATCAAGAGCCTGCCCCTGTCCGAAGTGGCGATCCATCCGCAACGCGAGGCGTCGGCGCAATCGGTATCGCTCAACCTCGCCAAACTGTCGGCTGAACTCGCCGCGCGCATCGCCAGCATCCCGGTAGAGCCGGGTCAGCGCATTGCAAAAGGCACCGTCATTGCGCAACTCGATTGTGCCGACATCCGGATCGCCGCCCAGCGTGCACAGGCCGCACTCGAATCATCGCAAGCCCGGCTGAAACTTGAACAGCTGCAACTCCAGCGCAGCAACGAACTGGCTGCCAAAAATTTTATTTCCCCGGCCGCGCTCGATGCCAAGAAAACCGATGTCGCAGTCGTTGCCGCCGAGGTCAAACTCAATGCCGCAGCACGCGCTGCAACCCAACGCGATGTCGGTAAATGTACCCTGCGCAGCCCCTACCCCGCCATCGTCGAAGCACGGCTGGCGCATGTGGGCGAGTTCGCCAGCCCCGGCACCCCCGTCGTGCAACTGTGGGACACCTCGCGCATGCAGCTGAGTGCACAGGTGCAGCAAGCCGACGCCGAATGGCTGCCCAAAGCTCATCCCGTTTTTATCAGCCAGGGCGTTGAATACCAGGTGACTTTGCTGCGCGTGTCGCCGGCGGTGAATCTGGCAGCCCGCACCCGCGAAGCGCGTTTCAACTTTGGCAAGCCCCCCCCCGCGCCTGGCAGCAATGGTGTATTGCGCTGGCGCGACCCGCGTGCCTTCGTGCCCGCCGACTACCTGGTTCGCCGTAACAAGCAGCTTGGCGTGTTTGTCGCCAACGGCCAGAACGCGCGTTTTGTAACCCTGGCTGACGCACAGGAAGGACGTCCGGCACTGGCTGCCGTGTTGTCGGGTGATACGCGCATCGTCACTGAGGGTCGCTTTACCCTGCAGGACGGCATGGCTGTCACGCAACGCTAGTTTTAAACAATTGCAGCCATGAGCCTCTACGCGCGCTTCATCACCAATCACCCGATGGCCAATGTGTCGTTCGCGGTGATTCTGCTGCTGGGCATGCTGAGCTACCTGAATCTGCCGCGCGAGCAGGATCCGGAGATCAACTTCAACTGGCTGGTGGTGACCACGCTCCTGCCGGGCGCGGCGGCGGAAGATGTCGAGAAAAAGATCACCGATCCGCTGGAAGAAGCGATCCGCACGCTGCCCGATATCCGCTTTGTGTCCAGCACCAGCCGCGACAATTCATCGGTGATTCTGGTGCGCTTTCGCGATGTCTCCGAGCGCCAGTTCGACAAGCACGTGACCGACCTGCGGCGACAGGTGCAAAACAAGTACAACAGCGATTTGCCGGACGATGCGAAAGAGCCCGAGGTGCTGGAAATCACCACGTCGAACGGTTTCCCCACGGCGATGGTGCTGCTGACCGGCCCGGCCAGCGATGAACGACTGCGTCGCACGGCGCGGCAGATCAAGGACGATCTGGAGCGCATGCCCGGCGTGGACAAGGTGCTGGCAACCGGCCAGGCCGACCCGGAATTGCGGGTTGAATTTTCGCCTGCCGAAGCAGCGGCGCGAGGCCTGACCGCGGCAAACATTGCCGATTCGGTGCGTGCCTGGTACCGCGATACGTTCGCCGGCCGCGCACGCGTGGGGGACGACGACTGGCTGGTGCGGGTGATCGGCCAGCGGGCCGATGCGGATTATCTCGGGCGGTTATCGATCCTCTCCCCCAGCCTGGGTTCGCCTATTCCGCTGTCGTCGGTTGCGACGGTGGAAACCGCACGCGCGCGCGCCAGCAGCCTGGCTTCATCCAACGGCCAGCCGGCGGTGATTCTGGCTGTCACCAAGAAGAGCAAGGTCAACACATTGGGGCTGGTGGCCGACATCAACCGCTACATTGCCGAACGTGCGCCCTCGCTCAAGCCGGGAGGCTATACGCTGATGCTGTTCGACGACCAGACGGTGCCGACGCAAAAGGCGATCGGCGTGATGGAAACCAATGCCCTGATCGGGCTGCTGGTGGTGCTGGGTATGTGCTGGCTGTTTCTCGGCACGCGACTGGCCCTGCTGATCGGCCTGGGCATCCCGTTCTCGCTGGCGGGTACCTTTGCTGTGCTGTATGCCTTTGATTTCACGTTGAGCATCCCGGTGCTGCTGGGCATCGTGATCTCGCTCGGCATGCTGGTGGATGACGCCGTGGTGATCACCGAGGCGATCTATTACCGCATTGCGCGGGGCGCCGACGCCCTGACTGCAACCGTCGGATCCATCCGCGAAGTGGGGCTGCCGGTGCTGGCAGCGGTGTCCACCACCATCGCCGCCTTTCTGCCGCTGATGCTGATGCCCGGCATCGTCGGCAAGTTCATGCTGCTGGTGCCGCTGGTGGTAACGCTGGCGCTCGCCATCAGCCTGCTCGAAGCCTACTGGATGATGCCGGCGCACGTGGTCGGTCTTAAACTCAATTTCAGGCGCCCCACACGCCTGCAGCCACAGCGCGAGCACTACACCCACCTGTTGCGCGTCAAATACACGCGCCTGCTGGTACGCCTGATGCGTCATCCCTGGGTGAGCGGACTGGTGGTGCTGGCCCTGTTCGTCGGCGCGGTGGGGCTGGTGGCGAGTGGCGCGGTGCGCACGCAGTTCTTTGCCTTCGACCCGATCCGCCTGTTCTACGTCAACATCGACATGCCCAGCGGATCGGCCATCGACGTGACGCTGCGCGAAGCTGCCAAGGTCGAAGCCGTGGTGCGCCGCCATCTCAAGCCAGACGAGGCGCGCGGGGTGACGTCTTACGCAGGGGTGAAATGGACCGACACCGAGCCGCTGTACGGCGACTCATATGGCCAGGTCAGCGTATCGCTCAACCCGCGTGGTGAGGACATGCGCGAGGTAAGCGAGGTGGTGGAAGCGATGCGCCGCGATGTGGAAACCCTGCCCAGTATTGGCAAGCTGTCCTTCACCCAGTTGTCGGGTGGACCGCCCGCGGCCAAGGCGATCAAGCTGCGGCTGTTGGGCGACAACGTCACCGAATTGCGTGGCGCAACGCAGGAATTGAAACTTGCAGTCAGCAAAATTGACGGCACCCGCGATGTCACCGACGACGATCTGCCGGGACGCCCGCAGCTGGTATTGCAACTCAATGCCACGGCACTGAAGCATGCCGGCCTCGATACGGCGACGGTGGCACGTCTGGTCCGCCTGCACACTGAAGGCGAGATCATCGCCGAGACCCGCAGCCAGGGCGACAAGATCGAGGTGCGGGTACGCGGTGCCACGCCGAATCAAACCAATGCCAACGACAATCAGCTGGTCGACATCCAGCAACTGCTGGCCGACCCGGTGGCACTGCCGGATGGCGGGACCACGACGCTGGGTGCGCTGGTACATTCCGACACGCGAACGGGCTCGGGCGGCATCAAGCATTACAACCTCAAGCGCGCGATCACCATCGAATCCGACCTCGACAAGACCCGCATCGACACGGTCGCGGCCAATGCACAGATTGCCGAATTGTGGGCTGCGATGAAGGCCCGTTACCCGAATACGCGCATCGACTTTACCGGCGAGCTCGACGATATCAACGAAAGCCTGGAGGCAATGAAGATGCTGTTCCTGCTGGGCGTCGGCCTGATCTATCTCATTCTCGCCGCACAGTTCCGCTCCTACTGGCAGCCGCTGCTGATCTTGCTGACCGTGCCGATGGCGTTTACCGGCGTGGTATTCGGGCTGTTCATCACGCAGAACCCGCTCAGTCTCTACACGCTGTACGGCGTCATTGCACTCACCGGCATTGCGGTCAATGCCTCCATTGTGTTGATCGACGCGGCTAATGCGCGGCTGCAATCCGGCATGAGCCTGATACACGCCACGCTCTACGCCGCACGCCGGCGCGTGGTGCCCATCATCATCACCACCGCTACCACCATCGGCGGCCTGTTTTCGCTCGCAGTCGGGTTGGGCGGAAAATCGTTGATCTGGGGGCCGATGGCGGCCAGCCTGGTGTGGGGCCTGCTGGTTGCCAGCACCCTCACCCTGTTCACCATGCCGACGCTGTTCCGGCTGGCGATGCAGATTGGTCCCGGCTTGCGCAGCGGCATCGGGCGCAAGCTGAGCCGCTCAACTGCCAATTGATCGGATGGCCGGTATGCTGAATCCACGTAGTCTGCTGGTGGAGTCGTTTCATGCTGCGGTCGCCGCAGCGGACCCGGCCCGCATCCTGCCGCCTCATTTGCCACCGCCACCGCGTGGCCGGACGCTGGTGGTGGGCGGCGGCAAGGCCGCGGCCAGCATGGCCGCCGCCGTCGAAGCGCATTGGCCGGCCGAGGCCCCCTTGTCCGGCCTGGTGGTCACCCGCTATCAGCACAGCCTGCCCTCGCGCCGAATCGAGGTGATCGAAGCCAGCCATCCGCTGCCTGACGGTCGCGGCGAAGCGGCCGCCTTGCGCATGCTGGACATGCTCAACCAGTTGGGCCCGGACGATTTGCTGCTGGCGCTGATTTCCGGGGGCGGCTCCAGTCTGCTCGCCGCCCCCGTGGAAGGCGTGACACTGAAGGAATTGCGCCAGGTCACCAAAGCCCTGCTGCATGCCGGCGCAACCATCCACGACATCAACACCGTGCGCAAACACCTGACGCGACTATCGGGAGGGCGACTGGCGCTGGCGGCGCATGGTGCACGCGGACTGGCGCTGATCATCTCCGATGTGGTCGGCGATGATCCCGCGACCATTGCCTCCGGGCCCTGTGCCCCCGACCCGACCTGCTGTGCCGACGCGCTTGAACGATTGCAGCGATTCCAGATTCCATTGCCGGCAGGCATCAAGCATCATTTGCGCACCTGTGCTGCGGAGCAGATTCCCGATACGCCAAACCCGGGCGATCCCTGCTTTTCGCGAATGGAAAACCGCGTCATTGCGACAGCACAAGCCAGTTTGAAGGCGGCGGCCCGCTACTTCGAGCAGCAGGGCATTCCAGCCCTCGTGCTGTCAGACAGCGTCAGTGGCGACGCACAGGCAGTGGCCCGTCAACATGCAGCCTTGGTGCATGCACTCCAGAATCAGAAACCACTGGCCTTGATATCCGGCGGCGAAACCACTGTCACGCTACGGCCGCAACATGGCCGGGGAGGCCGGAATACCGAATATCTGCTGGCACTGGCGCTGGCGCTGGGAAACACCTCCGCCTGGGCGATTGCATGCGATACCGACGGCATCGATGGCAGCGAAGACAATGCGGGCGCGGTGATCAGCCCAGACTCGCTTGCACGGGCACATAAGCACGGTTTGAACGCAGTTGAAAAATTGTCGGCACATGACAGCCATGGGTTTTTTGCCGCATTGGGTGATCTGGTGTTGAGTGGCCCGACCCGAACCAATGTGAACGATTATCGGGCGCTATTGATCGGCCTGCCCTAGCAGCCTGTCGGACTTGAAGAATCGAAGCGAAAATTTGGCTGGGCGAGGACAGCCCCGAGGGATACCGTCCCGACGGGACATAATTTTGACGGTTTTGCCGGGTAATAGTCATTCTATTGCCCAAAAAAGCGGCGAAATATGGACCGGTCTGGGGTTTTTGCTGTCTTTTTATTTAAAGTCCGACTGGGTGCTTGCGCTTTGTTTGGTTTGTCACTGGTTTATTTCAAACGCTGCACTTTAACGGGATCCCCCACATTAAAACCAAAAACGGCCGCAGCACTGCCC
>JANJUT010000168.1 GCA_024710445.1 Thiobacillus sp. | reverse complement strand
GTCGGCAGATATTGCAGACGCCATCCGCATCGAACTCGATGGTCTCGTATGTTTCCGGCAGGTTGCACGCCTTGCAGTGCTTCAACATTGCATTTACTCCAGTCTGTGGCCACAGCGCCGCTGCAGCCGGGTCTTCAATTTCGCGCCGCGGCCCTGGGGACGGCAATCAGTTGGTTCATGTCCTCGATTTCAGGATGTGGCAGGGGGATGGTCTTGCCGTCGGGAGGAATGCAACTGACCACACGCTTGCCGGCCAGCAGGCCCACCACCATAGCCATCGTTGCGCATCCGGCAACGATGTCGCACGACGTGATCTGCTCAAGCAGGGTCTTGTTCTCGCCACATACCAGCGGAAGATCGAACTCCTGCATCGCCCAGTCGTACTTGCCCCGCTCTTCCTGAGGATGTGGCCGCACCACTATGCTCTCGATTTCTGGCGCCAGAACACCAACATGGGTGAGGAAATAGCGCAGCGCCTCCTCCTCCGTGTATCCCCAGTAACGCTCATCACCGTAGAGCGCGATGCCATCCTCACGCAGCGGCTCGCAAACATAGAGGATGCGCACGCCAGAACCCTGCCGGGGCTGCACTTGCGCCATCGCAGCAAACTCCTGGCGGATCTCTTCAAAATAGGCATTCGGCACCATGCGTACCGGCACCTCCGGTAGCGTTTCAGCAGCAATGCTCAGAGCCACCTCGTCGCCAACCCAGACCTCGTCGGGCCAATGCCATTCGCCGTGACGCAGGAAGCGCTGGCGGTAGTTAACCCAATGGTCGAGCACGACGACGCAACGCTTGCCCTGCGACCTGGCCATGCCGATAGCACGCCATTCAAGGTCCGACAGGAAACTCGTTCCACATAGCAACGAGTCGCAGGACGCCAGCAGTTCTTCCAGCGTCATGGTCTTGACATTGCCCAGCTTGCGTCCAACCACGGCCGTCGCTGCGCCCTCCGTACAGAAAGCACAGTCCAGGCCCTGCTTGCGTATATGGCCGGCGATGATTTCCGCGCCGCCGGCGTCATGCGCAACCACGCCGATCATGCCTTGGCGCCCACCCCTGATCCAAAGTCCTGGCGCAGAATGCCATATTCGACCATGTCTACCCATTCACCATTTAGAAACAGGTGCTTGCGTCGACGCCCCTCCTCGACCATGCCCATCTTCGAGGCCAGCTTCTGCATGCCGCTGTTGGTAGCAGCTGTGCCGCAGTAAACACGTTCAAGATTGAGCTTCTGGAAACCATGACGCAGCAATGCCAGCGAGGCGTTGAGTCCGACCGACTTGTGCCAGTGCTTGGAATTGCCGATGACGATGGCGAATTCGGCATTGCGGTCGATAAAGGAAATGCTCTGCAGGCTTACATTGCCGATGTGTCCGTCTTCCTGATGGCAGATAGCCCACACCACCCGGTCCTCGCGATTCAAGTCGCGGAAGTAGTCCCGAAACCATTCGGTTGTCTTGAAGAATTTTCCATGGGAATTGAAGCGGCAAACTTCCTGGTTCTCAAACCAGGACGGATAGGGGCCATCCAAGTCCTCTTCGCGCAGGCCGCGCACGTAGTAGCCATCGGCAAGCTCGTAGATCATCGCAATGCCTCCAGGTTGCGCCAAACCTTGTGAAACGCCTCGATGATGAGTTCGACCTCCTCATCGCTGAACACATGCGAGCAGATGCCGAAGCCGAGGAAGCTTGATTCGTGCAGGTCTTCCGCAACCGGGCAAATACCCTTGCTGTAGTCGACGTCCCGCTTGCAGATATCCGAGGTCCATGGAAATCCCTTGCTGCCGTAGGCAATCTTTTTTTGATACATGGGCAACAGGTGCAGGTTCTGGTAACTGGCGGCGAGCGCGGGCACGCCCTCCGCAGTCAAGGCCTGGTGCAGGCGTTGGCGACTGATGCCGAGCGCCTTGATATCCAACGTCATCGCATACACGTAATAAACATGCGTACAGCCGGGCAGTACAGCCGGCGTTTTCAGCCCCTTGAGGCCAGCAAGACCCTTGTCCAGTTTGCGCGCGATACGCTGCCGCGAAGCGACCATGGCATCCAGCTTTTTGAGTTGCTCGATGCCCATGGCGCACTCGATCTCGCCGAGGCGGAAATTGTGGCCGATCATGTTGCTCAAGTTGGTCACACCCTTGTCTTCGACGACGACTTCGGCATGATTACGAATCAGCCGCATGCGGTCGGCGAGGTCGGCGTCATCGGTTACTGCGATGCCGCCTTCACCAGTGTGAATATGCTTGTGGTAATTGAGGCTGTAGCCGCCGATGTCGGCCAGGGTGCCGGCGTATCTATCCTTGTATTTCGCGGCCGGAGCCTGAGCAGTATCGGAAATGATCTTCAGCTTATGCTTGTCGGCGATCTTGCGCAGGACGTCCATGTCAGCCGAATGACCGGCGATGTCCACAGACATGATGGCGCGTGTCTGTGGGCTGATGTTGCGTTCAATCGAGTCCGGATCGAGACAGAAGGTTTCGCGCTCAATGTCGGCGAAGACCGGGATGGCGTTCCAGTGCAGGATGGCCGTGGCGCTGGCCGCCATGGTCCATGGACTGACGATGACTTCGTCGCCCGGCTCTATACCGATGGCGCCGACAGCGGCAACCAGGCCCGAGGTCCATGAGTTGAAGGTGACGGCATGCTTGACGCCGAAATAGCTTTCACACTGGCGTTCGAATTCCTGCACTTTTGGACCGCCGAAGAAATCCGGGTCCCAACAGCCGAGAAACTGGGAAAGAACACCACTTTCAACCACTTTTTTAGCCGCCTCGACCTCTTCGCGGCCGAGCGGATTGTAGCGGGCAAAGGTTCTGTCGATCAGCCTGGGCCCACCCAGCAGTGCCAGGGTGTCGCTAGCGCTTTGTTTGTTCATAGTGCTGCTTTCATTTTCAGGAGCGATTCAAGGGTGTGCAACGCATCCTCGCCGGAGCACAGGGTTGAAGGCCCGCCACGCAAGCTGGCGCTCACATTGTCAGCGACATGCCACGGCAGCCTGCCCCCCTCCGTCGCGATGGTCTCGCCAGCGGCCGATAACACGGTGTACTCGGGCACATCGCGATCCGGGACGGTAGGCTGCCAGGTGATTTTTGCACCCCCCTGCTCATAGCGCAAACAGCCATTCGGCGCCACGAGCTGGATTTCATAATGCGAGAAATGCTCCTCCTGAGCGGCCAGAAAGGTCACTTCCCCGGCTGCGAATTTTACCTGAACATCCGGTTCGGGATCGCTTCCGTCCCAGAGGCGGCCGGAATTGATGATTCTGAAATCCGCAATCGGGCCAAGCCAGAATTCGAGCAGATTCGAAAAGTGCGATCCGTTGTGCAACAGACCCTTGGTGTACCAGAGCACGCCCTTGACCGGCGTGGCGATGGCGCCGTTGCTCAGCCGCCGCCGGACCTCAAGCACGCCAGGCTCGACGCGGCGCAGATAGTTCACATACAGCTGGCAGCCCGTCTCCCGGCACGCCGCGACCATCGCTTGCGCATCGACCAGTCCGTGCGCCAGCGGCTTTTCGCAGAGAATCAGTTTGGGCCTGCCATGCTGCAGGGCAGTATGTATGCCCTCGGCGTGATGTTCAGTCGGGGAGGCAATGATGACCACGTCCGGCTGCACGGCCTGCATGCCATCGGCCAGGCTGGAACCGGTCCAGCCGCCGTAGTAGTTGGCGAAACGGGCACGGTTGGCTTCGTCTGGATCGACGCCGCCAGCCAGCTCGAAATCGGGATGCAACGAGAAGGCCCGTGCATGCGTCAAAATGGCGGCATGGTCTGCGGTACCGACGTCGTAGCCCACGCCCATCTGCCCCAGACCGACAAGCAAGACCTTGTACTTCACGTCGGTCGCACGTCCTTGCGCTGAACCAGATCATTGACTTTCAGCACCTGCGGATTGGCGCGCAGGAAACGGATGACGTCACCACAGCCAAACAGGGGATTATCCTTGCCGAGATTCTCGATCAGGGTTCGAATCAGTTCATAGTCGGCCGGCTCGTCCAGCGTCAGGCCCAGGCCCGGCCAATGCAGCGAGGGCGGTGCGATCAGGTAGACATGCGAGAACAGTTGCGGGTTATTGACGATATGGCGCGACACATGTTCGCGGTCGAGCGGATCGTTGGTCAAGGCAAAGGACTTCTTCAGTGCCTCGAGCGTGATGACCTGCGTATCCATGCCATCCGGATAACTGCTGATAAAGGAGTTCGCCGCATACACTGCATTGTTGCGCTTGAACACGCGAATCGTCTGCTCGACGAGATCGGGGTCTATGATCGGGCAGTCGCCGGTAATCTCCACTACCACATCGGCTTGTGCCGAATCCGCAGCACCGATGACACGCGACATGACATCTTCCTCGCTGCCGCGAAACACCTTGATGCCATCCTTCTCGGCAAAGTCGGCCAGCACATCGTCGGTTGCATTGATGGTGGTGGCCAGCACGATCTCGTCA
>JANJUT010000155.1 GCA_024710445.1 Thiobacillus sp. | reverse complement strand
AGTCCGATACGGTGATGCACCTGGCCGACCAGCTGCCGGTTGAGCACATAGTCATCGCCATAATCGCCAGCGGTCAGTCGACTGAAATACTCAGACTGGGAGCGCCGCAAGCGGTCCAGTGAATGCTCATCCGGCAACAGGTGACGCAACGGCGCAAATTCAAGCAGATGGGCATAGAACGACTCAGCAAAGGCATAGCCTACCGGCTCCAGCTGATTATGCAGGCTGCCCAGGCGATCGCTGTCGACCTGGGTGAATTCGAGGAAATTCTTGCGCTCGGCAATTTCGTGCGCGTCCAGAACTGACGACTGAGCGGCAAGCTTCGAAACATGATCCGGCCGCTTCATGCCTCGGCTCCGGTCCTGTACTGGAGTACGGCTTGCTGCAGGGCGCAGGCCACAAGCGCTTCATCATGTAAGGGAAAACAAATAGACACGCCGATAGAACTCTCTAATAAATCTAGAAATGTTCCAACGGGGTTTGGGTTGGACCTGCTAGTTGAAAGAATTGTACGTTGAAATTTACGTTTTTAAAACAATAGCTTCCAATCGATATTTGTCGATCTGCTTATCATTTTTAAAATCCGGCAGCAAAACTGTCAAGACCACAAACGACCAAGCCTTGCATCACTCGGGCCTTATCCACCAGAATCATCCGCAAACCACCGCTTTATAACGTGGAAGCGATCTCTTCCCCTGACCACAAGAGCCCCATGACCCACGCCCGCATCCTGATTGTCGAGGACGATCCAGACACCGTCCACCTGCTGCAATACTGGCTGCGCGCCAACCGCTATCCGTGTATCGGCACGGTCGCGACGGGTCATGAAGCCCTCGCACTGGCGAACGCGGAATACCCCGATCTGGTGCTCATGGATGGTGACCTGCCCGGTGAACTGGGTGGCATTGAGACCGCAGACATCCTGCTGGCGCGCTACGACATTCCGGTTCTGTACCTGGCCGCAGCTACCGACGAAGCGTTGCTCGAGCGCGCACCAGCGGCCTGCCTGACCAAACCGTTCAACGAACGGGAACTGGGACGCGCAGTGGAGGCGGCACTCGACCGGCATGCCCTGCTCGGCCGGCTGAAAGCCAGCGAGGTACATCTGGCTGAAGCCCAGGCCGCGGCGCATATCGGCAACTGGCGCTGGAACCTGCAGAACAATCATGTCGCGGCCTCGGACGAGATGCTGCGTTTGTTCGACTTGACTCCCGATACGTTCGAACCGCGTTTCGAGACTTTTTTGCAGCGCATGCATGCCGGTGACCAGCCCCGGGTGTTGCAGGCGATCGAAACCCTGTTGCAGGGTGGCGAGCCGGGAGAGCTTGAAGTAAGGCTCGCCCACGCGGATGACCCTGTACGCATGTTGCGCCTGCGTTGCTCGGCCCGCTTTGACAGGACAGGGAAAGCCCTTGAGCTGCTGGGCACCGCCCGTGACGTGACAGATGAATGGCAGGCGCTGCAGGAAGCGGCGCAACAAAGACTCGATCCGCGTGCGCTCATGGATCGCCATACCGGGCAGGCAGCAAAGCGTTTCCGGATGGCGCTCGACAACGCGCCGGATGCGATCTTTCTGATTGACCCGGCAACCATGCGCTTTATCGACGCCAATGAAACGGCATGCGCCAGCCTGGGCTACACCCGTGAGGAGCTGCTCGCCCTCGGGCCGGATGACATCAAGCCGCTTTTTAACAGGACCCGCCTGAGTGAACGTTTCGATCGGGTGCTGTCCGGCCAGCCCGACGCAGGGATGATCCAGACCCTACATCAGCGCAAGGATGGCTCGACATTTCCGGTGGAAGTCAGCTTGCGGCCGTTCGCAGCCGAAGGAAAATCGCTGATGGCAGTGGTGGCGCGCGACATCACCGCGCGACAGCTTGCCGAATTGCACCTGAAAGAAGCGAATGAACGTTTTCAGCAATTTGCAGAAAATATCAACGAGGCATTCTGGATACGCGATCTTGAAGAAGACCGTTTTCTCTACATCAGCCCGGCCTTTGAAACCCTGTTCCGCAAGCCGGTCGGCAGCCTTTACCAGAATGCCCGTGCCTTCCTCGGCGCTGTTCATCCGGATGACCTGGAGCGTGTGACCGCGGCCTTTGTGTGGCAGCGCGAGCATCGGCAAGGCGTCGAGCTGGAGTACCGCATCATCGTCGGCGACAACGTCATTCGCTGGCTCTGGGTGCGCACCTTTCCGATTCTGAATGAGCAGGGCACGGTGTATCGCATGGCGGGCATTGCCGAAGACATGACGCGCCGCCGCGAATACGACGAGCAATATCGGGCCATGATCCAGGCCTCGCTGGACGGCTTTCTGGCGCTGGACACGCAGGGTCGGATCATGGATTGCAATGATGCCTACACCCGAATAATGGGCTACAGCCGAGAGGAACTATTGCAATTATCGATCGCCGACCTGGACTTCAACAAATCACCCGAACAGGCTGCCGAGCATATCCAGCTGATCATGGCGCGTGGCCAGGACCGCTTCGAGACGCAGCACCTGCACAAGAATGGCCGCTTGATCAATATGGAGATCAACGTCCACTACAGGCCTGATTCCAGGGGCGGCAGGCTGCTTGCCTTTATCCATGACATCTCGCAGCGCAAACAGGCCGAGCGAACCTTGCACCGGAGTGTGGCACGCTACCGCAGCATCCTGCGCGCCGCGCCGGTGGGCATCGGCGTGCTGGTGCACCGGGTTTTCCAGGAAGTCAACGAAGCCATGGTCCGCATGACCGGCTACCGCACCGAAGAACTGGTCGGTCAGTCTTCCCGCATGCTCTACCCGACGCAGGCAGATTTCGATCATGTCGGGGAGGAGAAATACCGCCAGATCCAGATGCACGGCATCGGTTCGATGGAAACGCGCTGGCTTCGCAAGGACGGGAAAGTCATCCATGTCTTGCTGTCTTCGTCCCCCATCGTGGAAGACGATCTTGCCCAGGGCGTCACGTTCACCGCCCTGGACATCACAGCCAACAAACAGGCCGAGCAGGAACGGCTGGCTCACGAAGCCAGCCAGCGCGATGCGCTGGTGCGGGAAGTCCACCACCGCATCAAGAACAATCTGCAAGG
This sequence comes from Thiobacillus sp., assembly GCA_024710445.1. Classification (GTDB taxonomy): domain Bacteria; phylum Pseudomonadota; class Gammaproteobacteria; order Burkholderiales; family Thiobacillaceae; genus Thiobacillus. The sequence goes on along the minus strand of JANJUT010000155.1, from coordinate 8,946 downwards.
GGTCATCGGCCTGCTACGCCAGCACATCACCGAGAATCCCGGCATCCAGCCTGTTCTCGAATCGGCCATCGCCCAGGTCAACACGGTTGCCGTGATCCATGGATTGCAGAGCCGCTTGCCACAACAGGAACTGCAACTGCGCGAGTTGCTGCTCGAGGTGAGCAACGCCGCCGCCGCCATGGCCCTGGTCCCCCATTCTCCGACCATCCAGGATACGCAGCCAGGCGATGTCTGGCTCGACAGCGGGGCAACCGTCACCATCGCCCTGATCCTCAACGAACTGATCCACAATGCATTCAAGCATGGCCGGCATGCCGATGGCACAGGCGTGGCCATTGCATTGAATGGGGATGACAAGCTGACGACGGTCCACATCAGCAACCCTGGCGATTCCTGGCCAGGCAACCTCAACCTGACGACCGGAACGGGATGCGGCACCGGGCTGGATTTGATCCGTACGCTATTGCCACGACACGGTGCCCAGCTAAACTTATATGAGGACGGGGTAATGCTCCACGTCGAGCTGGTCCTCAGCGCGCCTGTCATTCATGCTTCAGGACGTGCCGAGCAAACATAAAAACAAGCAGCGGAGAACAACATGATAAAAAAAGCCCATCTCTTGCTAGTCGAGGATGACATGCTGATCCTGCGATCCATGGCGAGGGGCCTGCGCGATACGGGCTATCAGGTCAGCGAAGCGGATTCAGCCGAAGAAGCCATACAGGCCTGCAAGAAAGACCGGCCGGATCTGGCGGTTCTGGATATTTGCATGCGTGGCCAGTCCGGACTGGAACTCGGTCGCTGTCTGGCCGAGTGCGATATTCCCTTCCTGTTCCTCACCGCCTACGATGACGAAGCCTTCGTGCGCGAGGCTCAGGAAGCCGGCGCCCTGGGCTATCTGGTCAAGCCGCTTGATATTCCGCACATCATCCCGACACTGGAAACTGCCCTGGCACGCGCGCAGGATCTGGCAGGATTAAAGGAAAGCGAAGAAAAACTCATTTCCGCGCTGCAGAACAGCCGGGAGATCAGCACCGCAGTCGGTTTGCTGATGGAGCGGCACAACCAGAGTGCGGAACAGGCCTTTGACATGCTCAAGGAACAGGCGCGCCACCAACGCAAGAAAGTGCGCGATGTGGCGCAGGGCCTGATGACTGAAAAACCGGAACACTGACGCCTGATACTTTGGCCATTCAATTGGTTAGCCTATTGATTCAATACGCCTGCAAGCGACGCCCGTTCGATTGCAGGCTTTGCCTGCGATTACAATCGAGCCATGGTTAACCGTCGCCATTTCGTGGTTTTATTCATCTTCACGTTGGCAGCCGCTCTGGTGGGCTACCTGCTGCTGCGGCCCACTTTTAATCCACCGATCCGGATCGGCGTGCTGCATTCCCTCAGCGGCACCATGGCGGGAAACGAGCATCCGCTGGTGGACGCAGTGCGGCTGGCGGTCGAGGAAATCAATGCAGCCGGCGGATTGCTGGGGCGGCCGGTGGAAATGGTGGTCGCGGATGGCCGCTCCGATGATGGCATATTTGCCGCCGAGGCCGAGCGGCTGATCGCGTCGGAGAAGGTCAGCGCCCTGTTTGCCTGCTGGACTTCGGCGTGCCGCAAGGCGGTGAAACCGGTGGTGGAAAAGCACCGGCATCTGATGTTCTACCCATTGCAGTACGAAGGTCTGGAGCAGTCGCCAGTCATTTATTACACCGGCTCCGCCCCCAACCAGCAGATCATCCCCGGCACGCGCTGGGCACTGGACACGCTGGGCAAACGGGCCTATCTGCTGGGCTCGGATTATCTCTTCCCACGCGCCGCCAACTTCATCATTCGCGATCTGGTCAAGGCCAACCATGGCACCGTTCTGGCCGAACGCTACCGTCCGCTGGGTACTGCCGATTTCAGCGCGGCCATTGCGGAAATCCGCGTGCTGAAGCCGGATGTGGTGCTGAACACCGTCAACGGCGACAGCAATACGCATTTATTTCGCGCCCTGCATGCGGCGGATCTGGGCACCATTCCGGTGGTGTCGTTCAGCGTCGCCGAGGAAGGCCTGAGGGCCATCGGCCCCGCAGCCTTTCACCCCAACCATTACGCGGTCTGGAGTTATTTCCAGAGTCTGCCGGGCGAGGGCAACCGGCGTTTCGTCGCCGCCTACCAGCAACGCTATGGCGCGAATCGGGTCACCAATGATCCGGTCGAGGCGGCCTATGTCGGAGTGCGGCTGTGGGCCCAGGCCGTGCGCGATGCCGGAACGGACGCGCCTAATCCGGTCAACCGTGCCCTGTTGCAGCAGAGCATGGCCGCGCCATCGGGTATTGCCGCAGTTGATCGTGGCACACGTCACCTGTGGAAGCCGGTGCACATCGGCAAGGCACGCGCCGATGGCCAGTTCGAACTGGTGTGGGATTCAGACATCTCAATTCGCCCGGACCCTTTCCCCGATTATCGCTCGCAGCGCGAATGGCAGCGGCTGGCGGCAGAACAGTTCGGGGCCATGCCATGAATATGCGCGCCATTTCTCTGCGTCTGCTGTTGAGCTATCTGCTGGTGGCCGTGCTGCCGCTGGCGGGACTGGCTGCATTTTATCTGGCCTCGTTCGAAACCTCGCTGCGCGAAACCGTGTTGACAAACATGGAGACCATCGCGGACAAGAAAGCCGAGCAAATCGATAGCTACATGGCCGAGCGGCTGGCGGATGCCCTCCATCTCAGCCAGAGAAACATCATCCGCAATGGGGTCACCACCCTGGGACAAGCCTTTCGAGCGGGTGGACCTGACACGCCCGACTATCAGTTCAACGCGAAGCAGTTGCGCGACGAATTGAGTGCGTCCTACGGCGCCGATCACTTTTACGATTTGCTGTTGATGGACGCAGCTGGCAACGTGGTGTTTTCGATCGCACAAGAACCGGATCTGGGCACCAATCTGAAACAGGGCACCTACCGCGATACCCAACTGGCGAAGGGGTTCACGTTGACGGTGCAGACCCTGCAAACCCATCTCACCCACTTTGCTTTTTATGCGCCGTCCGGAAACCGGCCCGCTGCCTTTCTGACAGCGCCGGTGCTGGAGAACGGGGTATTGACCGGCGTACTGGCCTTGCAGCTGGATGTGAACAAACTGGAATCGGTCACGTCCGACCGCACCGGCCTGGGCCGCACCGGCGAAACGGTACTGGCTCAACAAGACGGCAACGATACCCTTTACACCGGTCCGCTCAGGCATATCCCGGATGCCGCCTATCGTTACCGGGTACCGCTCCAGAAGGCAGCATTGCCGATGCAGAAGGCACTGGCTGGCGATCATGGCCGGGGCGTCATTCTCGACTATGCCGGCATTGAAGGCGTGGCCGCCTGGCGCTATCTGCCTGCCCTGGGCTGGGGCATGGTGGTGAAGATCGACACCGCAGAAGCGCTGGCGCCAGCTGCCCGGATGCGCCTGACCATCTATTTCATGCTGGCGCTGTTCCTGCTGCTGTCCGGCTCCATGGCCTATTTTCTGGGACGCGGACTGTCGCGCCCGATCCGTAATCTCACCCGGATAGCCGACCGACTCGCCGCAGGCGATTTCACGCAGCGCGCACCCCAGGAAAGCATCGCAGAACTGGGCCGGCTGGCCCATGCATTCAATCACATGGCGGATGCCCTGGCCCATGCCCACCACAATCTGGAGGCCCAGGTGGAGGCACGCTCGCACGAATTACGCGAACTGTCCGCGCTGCAGGGCGCGATTCTCGATCAGGCCGGCGCTCTGGTGGTGGTGCTCGACCGCGAAGGACGCATCCGCCGCTTCAATCGTGCCTGCGAGGAATTGACGCAATACACGTTTGCGGAGGTCGAGGGACGCTGTGTCTGGGAGTTCCTGCTGACGCCGGAAGAACGGGACAGCGTGCGCAAGGAGGCATTCCGCGCGCTCGCCAGCAATCCACAAGCCCTGCGTGGCACCCACACCAACCACTGGGTCGCCCGCGACGGGACGCGACGGCTGATCGAATGGTCGAATACCCTGTTGCTCGACAAGCATGGCGAAATGGCACTCATGGTCGGCATCGGCACCGACGTGACCGAAAAAAGACAAGCCAACGCCGCGCTCAAGGAAAGCGCGCAACGCCTCAACGAGGCGCAGCGCATCGCCCAGGTCGGCAGTTGGGAGCTTGATCTGGCCAGCGGCAAGCTGACCTGGTCGGACGAGATCTTCCGCATCTTCGAGATCGACAGGGCGGTGTTCGAAGCCTCCTACGAGGCCTTCCTCAATGCAATCCATCCCGACGACCGCGAGCAGGTCAACCAGGCCTACACCGACTCGCTGGCAACCCGCACACCCTACGAAATCGCGCACCGGCTGCGCATGCCGGACGGCCGCATCAAGTGGGTGAACGAACGCTGCGAGTCGTTCTACGACGAGCAGGGCGAACCCGTCCGCTCCACCGGAACCACCCAGGACATCACCGAACGCAAACTGGCTGAAGAAGCGCTGCGGCTCTATGCCAACGTGTTCGAGCACAGCGGCGAGGCCATTCTCATCAGCGACAGCAGCAATCACATTTTGGCGGTGAACCCCGCCTTCACCCGCCTGACGGGATACAGCATCGACGAAATTCGCGGCAAAAATCCCAGCCTCCTCTCTTCCGGACAGACGCCTGTCGAAACCTTTCAGGCGATGTGGACTGCCTTGCAGGCATCCGGCTACTGGCAGGGCGAGATAGTGGATCGGCGCAAGGACCACAGCATCTATCCGAAATGGATATCGATATCGGCGGTGCGCGATATCGAGGGTAATACCACCCATTACATTGCCAGCTTTACCGATATCACCGCACGCAAGCGGGCCGAAGCGCAAATCAGCCAGCTGGCTTATCACGATGCCCTGACCGGCCTGCTCAACCGATTCAGCCTGCAGGGCCAGCTGGAGCAGGCCATGGCCATGGCACGTCGGGACCAGCATGAGCTGGCGGTGATGTTCCTCGACCTGGATCGTTTCAAGGCCATCAACGACACCATGGGGCATGCAGTAGGCGATTCCTTGCTCAACATTACGGCGCACCGTCTGAACGACAGCGTGCGCGACAGCGACATCGTGGCCCGCCTGGGCGGCGACGAGTTCGTGGTGGTGCTGACCGAAGTGGACGACGCCGCCGCTGCCGCCCACGTGGCGGACAAGATTCTGCATGCACTGGCCCAGCCTTACCGTATCGGCGAGAGCGAATTGCATTCGACAGCAAGCATCGGCATCGCCTTTTACCCGAACGATGGCACGGATGGCGAAACCCTGATGAAGAACGCCGACACCGCCATGTATCACGCCAAATCGCTGGGACGCAACAATGTCCAGTTCTTCACCGCCGAGATGAATCGGCTCGCAGTGAAGCGCCTGATGCTGGAGCAGGAATTGCGGATGGCGCTGGAGAGAAAACAGTTCGAGCTGCATTACCAGCCGCAACTGGACAGCCGGGATGGCCGTATCGTAGGCGTCGAGGCGCTGGTGCGCTGGCGCCATCCACGCGACGGGCTGGTGCCGCCAGCGGAATTCATTCCGGTTGCCGAGGAAACGGGGCTGATCCTGCCGCTGGGCGAATGGGTGCTGGACGAAGCCTGCCGCCAGCTCCGCGCGTGGCGGGACGACGGAATCAAGGATGTGATCATGGCCGTGAACTTGTCGGCCCACCAGCTGCATTCCCCCGTCCTGCTGACGCAGGTTGCCGAAATGCTGGAAAAACATGGCCTGGCGGGTGCCGACCTCGAGCTGGAAATCACCGAATCGGTGGCCATGCACGATCCCGATGCCAGCATCGGCAAGCTCAAAGCCCTGCGCGGCCTGGGCGTGCGCCTGTCGATCGACGATTTCGGCACGGGCTACTCGTCGCTCAGCTATCTCAAACTGCTGCCGATCCACACCCTCAAGCTCGACCAGTCCTTTGTGCGCGATATCGAAACCGACAGCAACGACGTGGCAATCTGCACCGCGACCATTGCGCTGGCCCACAACCTGGGCCTGACTGTCATTGCCGAAGGTGTCGAGACTGAGGCGCAACGTCTGCTGCTGACCTCGCACCAATGCGATTTCATGCAGGGTTATCTGTTCAGCAAGCCCCTGCCGGCCGAGGCCGTGCTGGCGTTTATTCGTGCACGCAGCCCCGCCTGAGCCTTCGGATACGCCCCGGCAATCCATATCCAGGATTACGTTCGCTATTGATATGAGAGCTTGCTATCCTGAAAAGCGGATTGGCATTCATTCAATCACCAGCGCACAGGAGGTCCGATGACCGCACTCAAGCAACCCCAACTCGATCAGCTCATCATGAAGCTGAAGCAGGATTACCAGAAGCTATTGATTGAGGTAAGGAATGAGATGGACAACACGGGCCAACAGCACCGGATCGACCTGCTCAACAATGAGCCGGGTGACAGCGGCGACGAGTCGATGGCCGATGCGTTGGCCGATATGAACGTGACCCAACTGGATCGGCACGTTCGGGAAATGCGGGATATCGAAACCGCGTTGCTGCGGGTCAAGGACAGTGAGTTCGGCATATGTATCGACTGCGGTGGCGACATCGCATTCAACCGCCTGCAGGCTTACCCCACGGCCAAGCGTTGCCTCGCATGCCAGGAAAAGCGCGAGAAGGCCTATGCCCAGGAAGGCCACCCAAGTTTGTAAGCCTTTTTCATTAAACAAGCACACGCCCAGCCAGTATTTCGCCTGATGCTGGCTGCCTGGTGAGGCCAAATCGCGATGCCCGTATTGCCATACGATCTACCTGAACTGATCCGCAGCCTGAGCAATCCAGCCTGTTATGACCATCCGGCAGGGCCGGTCCGGCATCTGGAAACCCACATTTCCCATATCCTGCTCAGTGGCGAATACGCCTACAAGATCAAGAAACCGCTGAATCTCGGCTTTCTGGATTTCAGTTCGCTCGACAAGCGCCTGTTTGCCTGCGAGGAAGAGGTGCGACTGAATCGGCGTCTGGCGCCCGATATTTATCTGGATGTGGTGTCACTCACGGGCAGCCCCGATGCGCCGCATATCAACGGCGCCGGAATGGCATTTGAATACGCCGTGAAAATGCGCCAGTTCCCGCCGGAGGCCACGCTCGATCAACTCGATGCGAACAACCGTCTGACGGCGCAGCAGGTCGAAAGCATCGCCAGGACCGTTGCGGATTTTCATCTGCATCGCTGCGCACACGCGGAAGCTGACAGCCCATGGGGTGAGCCAAAAAAAATATGGCACCCCGTATTACAGAACTTCCAGCAAATAGCGCCTCTGCTCACCGATCCTGCCGACCGCCAGCAGCTCGCTGCCCTGCAGGACTGGTGCGAGGCCGAGCATGCCCGCCTGACGCCGCTCATGCTGGCGCGCAAGCGCAATGGCTTTATTCGCGAATGCCACGGCGACCTGCATCTGGGGAATCTGGCCTGGGTGGATGAGGCCTTGCTGGTATTCGACTGCCTGGAATTCAACCCGGAGCTGCGCTGGATCGATATCCAGTCCGAGGCGGCTTTCTGCTTCATGGACCTGCTGCTGCATGGCCATGCAGATTGGGCCTGGCTGTTTCTGAACATCTGGCTGGAACACACCGGCGACCATGGTGGCCTGCCCCTGCTTCGTTATTACGCCGTGTATCGCGCGCTGGTACGCGTCAAGGTGGCCCTGCTGCGCGGCGGCCAAACCACCGGGCCCGCACACGAATCGGCCGGTGCCGGGGCGCGCGCCATCCTGAAACTGGCCAGCACCTTGGCGCATGCCCTGCCCGTGCGGCTGGATATCACCCATGGCTTGTCGGGCTCAGGCAAAACCACGGTCACCCGGACCTTGATGCAGACTCCCGGCGCCATCCGCCTGCGTTCCGACATCGAGCGCAAGCGGATGGCTGGCCTGGATGCCCTGGCGCATAGCGATTCCGGGGTGGGTGAGCAACTCTATGCGGCCGATGCCACGCGCCGGACGTATCACCACCTGGCGCATCTGGCGGGCGAGGTGCTCGATGCGGGCTGGCCGGTCATCGTCGATGCCACCTTCACGGCCCGCTGGCAGCGCGACCTGCTGCGCACCGTGGCGCAGTCACACGGCGCGGCGTTTCATATCCTGGATTTCCAGGTACCGGTGGCTGTGTTGCGCGAGCGCATCATCAAACGCGCTCAGGAAGGCAATGATGCTTCGGAAGCGAACCTGGAGGTGCTGCAGCATCAACTCGACACCGAGGAGGTGCTCGCCGCGGACGAGGCTGGCGACGTGGTCGCCATCGGTTCGTCTGCCTAGCGCAGCCCGAACACTTCAGTCCGCGTTACTGCTGAAATCGCCGAGCGGGCGCTGGAACGTGTATTCGGCCGGCTTGACGATCAGTTCATGCGCGGAGGCTTCCACGCTGCCGCTGGGAAGGGTGAACGGCAAGGCGACCACGGTCAGAACCGTTCCGACGATCGTAGCCGCCAATCCGAGCGGCCGCATCACCACCACGTCCACCACCATGTCGGTGGCCTTGTCGCCGCTGACCGTTCCATCCGTCTGGGCGGCGGCACATACGGGCATCACGAGCAGTACCCCGGCCAGCAGGCCGGCGCGCAGTTTGCGGCGCAGCTTATGGTTGGCTGGCATGAAGCTGCGACGGGCTCACGCCTGCCGACGACAGATAGTCGCGCACATGACGCAGTTCCTGTTTGCTGCAGGTATTGCTGTTGTGCGGGCGATGCAGAAAACCTTCGACGCCATTCAGTTCGATGCGAAACAGCGCCCCGTGATGGGGTTCGAGCCTGGCACCCAGATGCGCCAGCATGGCCTCGACTTCGCGCCAGTGCACATTGCCACTGACCGGCCCCTCAAAAATGGAACGCAACAGGCTTTCGTGTTTGTGACTCATGGTGCCCCCTCACAGTGACGCTGATCCTCCCCGCATAGGGCGGGAATGCTCACAATGCGAGTGCGTCAGGACCAGGGCCTGTT
>JANJUT010000090.1 GCA_024710445.1 Thiobacillus sp. | reverse complement strand
GAGTCGAGCAAACCGGCCGGGCAGTGGTACTCGGTGTCGTTGCTGATGTACTTGGCTTCGAAGTCGTAGAACGCCTTGTCCTGCGGTGGCTGCAAACGGATCAGCGGCAACGCGGTATCGCCCAGAATGCCAACCGTGAATTCAGCGCCGTCGATAAATTTCTCAGCCAGCACCAGCGGATCATGTTCGGCAGCCATGTCATATGCGGCTTTCAGCGTGCCATGCCCGGTCACCTTGCTCATGCCGATGCTGGAGCCTTCACGCGCGGGCTTGACGAAGATGGGCAGGCCGAGCTTCTTTTCGACCGCGGCAAAATCGCTGGCGGCGGTGAGAATCTCCCAATCGGCTGTGGGCAGGCCGGCGGCACGCCACAGCAATTTGGTGCGCCATTTATCCATGCCGATGGCCGATGCCATGACGCCGCTCCCGGTATAGGGAATGTCCAGCAATTCGAGTGCGCCCTGCATGCAGCCGTCTTCACCGTAGCGTCCGTGCAGCGCGATGAAAACGCGATCAAATTCGCCGGTAATCAGATCACCGAGATTGCGCGTGGCCGGATCGAATGCATGCGCATCCACCCCCTGCCGGGTGAGCGCTGCCAGCACGGCCGCACCGCTATTCAGGGATACGGGGCGCTCGGCCGACGTGCCCCCCAGCATCACGGCGACCTTACCAAAACGTTTCGCCGACTCGATCACATTCACTGACGCTCTCCAATAATTCGCACTTCGCGGATCAGCCGCACATTGGTGCGCGCTTCCACACTGCCTTCCACATGTTCGATCAGCCGTTCGATATCGGTTGCCGTGGCCTTGCCCAGATTGACGATGAAGTTGGCGTGTTTCTCGGACACCTGCGCATCACCGATACGAAAGCCCTTGAGCCCGCAGCGTTCGATCAACCGGGCGGCAAAATCGCCGGGAGGGTTGCGAAACACTGAACCGGCATTCGGCAATTTCAAAGGCTGGGATGCGATACGCTTTTTCAGCAGATCCTTGATCACTTCGCGCGATGCCGTGCCATCGCCACACGCCAGTCGGAACCAGCCACCGATAAACCATTCCTGCTGTGCCTGCTTCAGCGCGACATGCCGGTAGCCCGTGACATATTCATGCGGCAGGCGCTCGTTGATCTGGCCCTGACGATCCAGCGTCTGCACCTGCACCAGCCTGTCCCAGGTTTCGCTGCCGTAGCAGCCGGCATTCATTGCGATGGCGCCGCCAACCGTGCCCGGAATGCCGGCCCAGAATTCGCCGCCCACCAGATTGTGAGTCGCGGCAAAGCGTGCCAGCTTGGGCGAAGCGACCCCTGCCTGGGCATACACCAGCGCAGTATCGATATCGGCCGGAGCCGGCGGCAATCCTTGCGTGCGGCCTTCGATCGCCAGCCTGGTCAGCACGCCGTGCAACAGGATCACGACACCGGTCACGCCGCCATCGCGCACCAGCAGATTGCTGCCCAGGCCCACCATGTGAATGTCCTGCTGCGCGGGCACCGAGCGCACCAGCCAGGTCAGATCTTCCAGATCGGCCGGAATATAAACGCGCTGTGCAGCGCCGCCCGCACGCCAGGACACGTGCTTCTTCATCGGCTCGTTGTAGAGGAACTGTCCGCGCAGCACCGGAGCGGCACCACCGCCCAGATCCATCTCGCTCATGCGGTAGTCATGCCGCATGGTCTGCTCCCAGGGCTGGCGCCACTTGCCCGATGCTGCCCGCGCCCATTACCAGCACCACATCGCCGGCTTGCGCCAGATCATGTAGTGCTGCGGGCACGTCGGCGACGTTTTCCACGAACACCGGCTCAACCCGTCCGGCGACCCGGACGGCGCGCGCCAGCGCACGTCCATCCGCCGCGACGATGGGCGCCTCGCCTGCGGGATAGACCTCGGTCAGCACCAGCACATCGGTTTCCGACAGTACCTTCACAAAGTCCTCGAAACAGTCGCGCGTTCGGGTGTAACGGTGTGGCTGGAACACCAGCACCAGACGCCGATCAGGAAAGGCTCCGCGTGCCGCCGCCAGCGTGGCCGCCATTTCCACCGGATGATGGCCGTAATCATCGACCAGGCTGTAATGGCCGCCATCCTTGGCGGGATGCTCGCCGTAGCGCTGGAAGCGCCGTCCAACCCCATGAAACTCGGCCAGGGCCTTGACGATGGCAGCGTCGCTGGCATCGACCTCGGTCGCGACCGCGATGGCCGACAGGGCATTCAACACGTTGTGCATGCCGGGGTGGTTCAGCACGATATCGAGATCCGCCATGCCTTCGCGCTTGACGGTGAAGCGCATCTGGCCTGCTTCGAAGCGCGCATTGACCGCGCGCACCTGCGCCGATTCATCGAAGCCATAGGTGGTGATTGGCTTGGTGATGCGCGGAATGATTTCGCGCACGTTCGGATCGTCGACACACAGCACAGCCATGCCATAGAAAGGCAGACGCTGGCAGAAGTCGACGAAGGCCTGTTTCAGACGCTCGAAGTCATGGCCATAGGTATCCATGTGATCGGCGTCGATGTTGGTGACGATCGCGATTACCGGCGTGAGATAGAGGAAAGACGCATCCGATTCGTCCGCCTCGGCCACCAGGAAATCGCCCTTGCCGAGCCGCGCGTTGGTACCGGCTGCGGTCAGCTTGCCACCGATAACGTAGGTCGGGTCCATGCCCGCTTCACCCAGAATGCTCGCAACCAGGCTGGTCGTCGTGGTCTTGCCATGCGTACCGGCCACCGCGATCCCCTGCTGCAGGCGCATCAGTTCGGCCAGCATCAGCGCGCGCGGCACAATGGGCAATTTCCTGTCACGGGCCGCAACCAGTTCGGGGTTGTCTTCCTGTACCGCAGTCGATACCACCACGGCATCGGCGCCGTCGATGTTTCCGGCGGCATGCCCGCGCTGGATGCGCGCACCCAGGCGGGTCAGCCGCTGCGTGACGGCATTGTCGGCAAGATCCGATCCGGACACGGCATAGCCCAGATTCAGCAGAACCTCGGCGATGCCGCACATGCCGACGCCACCAATTCCAATAAAGTGGATATGTTTGACAGCGTGTTTCATTGGGCGAGCGCCTCACAAATATCCGCGACCTGTTGCGTCGCATCGGGCTTGGCCAGTTTCAAGACTTTCTCGGACATGGTGGCAAGCGTGGCGCGATCCAGTCCACCGATCAGCGCGGCCAGCTTGTCCGCAGTCAGGTCTTTTTGCTGTATCAACCAGGCTGCACCGGCTGTGCTGAGAAATTCGGCATTGCCGGTCTGATGGTCATCCACGGCAAACGGAAACGGCACCAGCACCGCGGGGACGCCGGCACAGGCCAGCTCGGCTACCGTCATGGCGCCGGCGCGACAGATGGCAAAGTCGCACGCCCGGTAGGCCGCCGCCATGTCTTCGATATAGTCGCGCACCTCGGCCTCGACCCCGGCGGCAACGTAATTGGCGCGCAGGATATCGAGATGCTGACGGCCCGACTGATGCACCACCTGTGGACGCCGTTCAGCCGGCAGCAAGGCCAGCGCTTTGGGAATCAGGTCATTCAGCGCCGATGCGCCCAGGCTGCCGCCGACCACGAGCAAACGCAGCGGACCACTGTGCGATACCTTGCCCACGCCGGCAATATCGGTCCGCACCGGGTTACCCACCCATTCAGTGGCCACGCTGCGGCACGGGATGGGCTTGTCCTTTTCGCCCCGGAACGCCTGCGGGAAAGCCGTCAGCACGCGAGTGGCGAGACAGGCCAGTACGCGATTGGTGAGCCCGCCGACCGAGTTCTGTTCGTGGATGACCAGCGGCTTGTTGAGCAGGCTGGCCATCATGCCGCCGGGAAAAGCGGTGTAGCCGCCCATGCCCAGCACCACATCGGGCCGGCGCTGCAAGATCGCGCGCAGGCTCTGGCCAAAGGCGATCAGCAGCATCAGCGGCAGCATCAGCTTTTTCAGCAAGCCCTTGCCGCGCATGCCGCCCATCGACACCCACACCATGTCGATGCCGGCCTGCGGTACCACGCGCGCTTCCAGCCCGGCGCGCGTACCAAGCCAGAACACATTCCAGCCGCGCGCGCGCAGGGCATCGGCCACCGCAAGCGCGGGATAGACATGGCCGCCGGTTCCACCGGCCATCACCATGAGGGTGCGGTTTGCAGCGGCCATCAAAATGTTTTCCCCCGCATCATCTGCCGGTGCTCCCAGTCGATGCGCAACAACACCGCGATGGCGAGGCAGTTGGCGACGATGCCGCTGCCGCCGAACGACAGGAAAGGCAGGGTGAGTCCTTTGGTCGGCAGCAGGCCGACGTTCACCCCCATGTTGATGAGCGCCTGCACGCCGAGCCAGATGCCGATGCCCTGTGCGACCAGCGCGCAGAAATTGCGTTCGAGCTGCGCCGCACGATGGCCGATCAGGAAGGCCTTGACGATGAGCCAGGCAAACAGCCCGACCACGAACAGCACGCCGACAAAGCCGAATTCTTCAGCGATGACCGACAGCAGGAAGTCGGTGTGTGCCTCGGGCAGGTAGAACAGTTTTTCGACGCTGCCCCCCAGGCCCAGGCCCAGCCACTCACCGCGGCCAAAGGCAATCAGGGCGTGCGACAGCTGGTAGCCCTTGCCGTAGGGATCGGCGAACGGATCCATGAATCCGAGTACGCGCTGCAGGCGGTACGGCGAAGTCAGAATCAGCAGCACAAACCCGATCAGCAACACCACCACCAGTCCGGCAAACACTTTCCAGTTCAGTCCGCCCAGGAACAGGATGCCCATGGCGATGGAAATGATGACGACGAATGCGCCAAAGTCCGGCTCGCGCAGCAACAGGGCACCGGCCAGCATCATCACGCCGGCCATCGGCAGGAAGCCCTTCTTGAAATCGTGCATGAAGGCAGCCTTGCGCGTGGTGTAGTCGGCGGCGTAGAGCACCGCCAGAAACTTCATCAACTCGGACGGCTGCAGGTTGGCAAAGCCGAGCGGAATCCAGCGACGGCTGCCATTTACCTCGCGCCCTATACCTGGAATCAGCACCACCAGCAGAAGCAGCAAGCCCGCCAGAAACAGATACGGTGCCGCCTGCTGCCAGACCTTGGTCGGGATCTGGAAGGCACCCACGCCGACCATGACACCCAGCACGATGAATATGCCCTGGCGCAGCAAATAATATTCGCCGTTGCCACCGGTATATTTGGCCGCCTCGGCAATCGCAATGGATGCCGAATAGACCATCACCCACCCGATCGCCAGCAAGCCGATAGCCAGCCACATCAGGTTGAAATCAAGCTCGGAACTGGGCTTGGGCGCGCGCGCGGCATACAGCATCAGGTCGCGCCCCTTTCTGCTGCCAGCTTGTTGACGGCTGCGATAAAGACTTCGGCACGATGGGTGTAATTGCGGAACATGTCGAAGCTGGCGCACGCCGGGGACAACAGCACGGCATCACCCGGATGGGCCAGCCGCTGGGCCTGTTCGACGGCTTCGGCCAGGCTGCTGACCCTAAGCGTTTCCACGTTGCAGCCCTCGATGGCCGCAGCAATCAGCGGCGCGTCGCGCCCGATCAGCAGCACGGCGCGCGCATTGGCCTCGACCGCCGCTTTCAACGGGCTGAAATCCTGGCCTTTGCCATCGCCGCCCAGGATCACCACCGCACGGCGCTTGCCCATGCCGTAAAGGGCGGCCTCGGTAGCGCCCACATTGGTGCCTTTTGAATCGTCGTAATAGGTAACGCCTTCGATGTCGGCAATTTTTTCGACCCGGTGCGGCAAGCCCTTGAAATGCAGCAATCCGCGCAGCAGATCGTCCATCGGCAAGTCCAGTGCACGAGTCAGCGCCAGCGCGGCCAGCGCATTGGCGGCGTTATGCAGACCCGCCACAGGCAACTCGGATTGCGGCATCAGCATGTCGCCACCCAGACACAACTCGTCCTCGCACAGGCCAAAATTCTGGCCGTGTGGGCAGCGGTCCAGGCCAAAGCTGACCACTTGCCGTCCCGGCAGGATCATGGCCATCGTGCGCGGGTCGTCGCGATTCACCACCTGCACCCCGTCACCATTGAAGATCCGCGCCTTGGCTGCGGCATAGGCATTCATGTCGGCATAGCGATCCATATGGTCTTCCGACAGGTTGAGCACGGCAGCAGCGGTGGCGTTGAGATGCGTCGTGGTTTCCAGCTGGAAACTGGACAGTTCCAGTACCCACACCTCGGGAACGGGAGAAATACCCTGCTCGACTTCGTATAAGGCATCGAGCACAGGCAGGCCAATATTGCCTGCCACGCAGGTCGCCAGACCCGCCATGCGGCACATGTCGCCGCACATCGCAGTGACCGTGCTCTTGACGTTGCTGCCGGTAATGGCGATGACCCGGATGGGAGGTGTCTCGTCCGGCGCATTGGCACGCCCGGCATTCAGCGCCTGGATGGCGCGCGCAAACAGTTCGACGTCGCCGACCGCTTCAACGCCTGCAGCGATGGCCCGTTCGACAGCCGGCCCGGAAAGCGGCACGCCGGGACTGACGACGAGCAGCTCCGCCGCCTGCAGCAGCGCGTCGTCGAATGAGCCGGTATGCAGCGGCACCTGTGGCAGCCATTCGGCCAGACGTTCCGCGTGCGGCGGCGCCGCACGGCTATCCGCCACGCCCACCTTTGCGCCGCGCGCAACCAGCCAGCGCGCGCACGACAGGCCGGTGTCGCCCAGCCCGAGGACCAGGACGTTTTTACCGGAAAGGTTCAGGCTGTCGTAGTTCATCTCAACTTCAAACTCGACAGTCCGATCAGCACCAGCATCATGCTGATGATCCAGAAACGCACCACCACCTGGTTCTCTTTCCAGCCCTTGAGTTCGTAATGGTGGTGAATCGGCGCCATGCGGAATACGCGCTTGCCGGTGAGCTTGAACGAAGCCACCTGCACCATCACTGACAGGGTCTCCACCACGAATACGCCGCACATGATGAACAGGATGATTTCCTGGCGCACGATGACGGCCACCACACCCAGCGCGGCGCCCAGTGCCAGCGCGCCGACATCGCCCATGAAGACTTCGGCCGGGTAGGCGTTGAACCACAGGAAGGCCAGGCCGGCGCCGGCCATTGCCGCACAAAAAACGGCCAGATCACCCGCTCCCAGAAAGAAAGGCACGCCAAAATATTTTGATAACACCCCGTTACCCGCGACATATGCAAAAATTGCCAGGGCCCCCGCCACCATCACG
>JANJUT010000008.1 GCA_024710445.1 Thiobacillus sp. | reverse complement strand
ATGTGCTGACGCCGCAAGGCCGGGTGGTGGCGCTTGACCGTGGCGCGACGCCAGTGGATTTTGCCTACGCTGTACACACCGACCTGGGACACCGTTGCCGCGGCGCCAAGATCAATGGCGCAATGGTGCCGCTGAATACGGTGCTGGAAAATGGCCAGCGGGTCGAGATCGTGGTCGCCAAGGAGGGTGAGCCGAGCCGTGACTGGTTGAATTCTGCCTTGGGGTATCTGGTCACCCACCGTGCGCGTTCCAAGGTGCGCGCATGGTTTCGTCAGCGCGATGTGGGCGAGCAGGTAAATCTGGGCCGCACCTTGTTTGAGAAGGAACTCAAGCGTCTGGGTGTGGTGAGCGCGAATCAGGAAAAGCTCGCGCAACGCCTCAAGTTCAGCAAGGTGGACGAGTTTTTTGCTGCGCTTGGCCGGGGCGATGTGAGTCAGCGTGATCTGGTTAATGCCTTGCAGGAGCCTGGAAAATCTGCGCCTGCGCTGGCCCCGACCGCTAAACCGCGCATGCGTGCCAAGACCGGTAATCCGGTCACGATTCCTGGACTGGGTGATGTGCCGCTGACGCTGGCACGCTGCTGCAAGCCACAACCGCCGGATGCCATCCTGTCTTACACCACGGTGGGGCGCGGCCTGACGGTGCATCGCGAGGACTGCGCATCGCTGCGTCGCGCCAATCCTGCACGCGTGATGCCGGCCGAATGGGTGCTCGACGCGGGCGCGGCGTTTGAAGTGAATATCCGCCTGAAAGCCTTCGACCGCCAGGGACTGCTGCGCGATATTTCCGATGTCATCGCCAAGGATCGGCTTGATGTGTTGCGGGTGAACACCGAGAGCCAAGGCGAATATGCCAACATGCAGCTTACCGTGCGCATCAAGGAATTGCAGCAGTTGTCACGTCTGCTGGCACGCCTGCAGCATGTGCAGAATGTGATTGAAGTGAGTCGCGATTGAGCGCTTGTAATTTTTTTATGTTTTTTTGAATAATTTTGATCATGATCTCTCAGCCAGCCATACTCGATCCTGTCCCGGCCCACGCCCGCCATCTGTTCTTTGACCTGAAGCCGTCGGCTGATCCGAGGGCAGCCTTGTGGGCACTGGCAGCAGCATGTGATGGCCGGTCAGCCGTGCTGGGAATCGGCGAGGCCGTCACGCAGACACTTGGTGCAAGTGTTCCCGGCTTGCACGCATTTCCCGGAATAAACGATGTCGAGCCGGTTATTCCGTCGACACAACACGCGTTGTGGGTGTGGTTGCGTGGGGACGAGCCCGGGGTGTTGCTGCGACGCGGCCATGCCCTGCAGGCATTGATTGGTCCAGACTTTACGCTGGCGCATGCGATTGACAGCTTTCTTCATCAGGACAGCCGCGACCTGACCGGGTATGAAGATGGCACCGAAAACCCTCAGGATGAAGCCGCCGTTGAGGCGGCCGTTGCACAGGGACAGGGTGCGGGGATCGACGGGTCAAGTTTTGCTGCGGTGCAGCAATGGCTACATGATTTTCCGGCATTTGATGCCATGCCGCGCGTGGAACAGGATGACTGTTTTGGCCGCCGTCGCGACGACAATAAGGAACTCGAGGATGCGCCCGAATCGGCCCACGTCAAACGCACGGCCCAGGAAGACTTCGATCCTGAAGCTTTTGTGGTGCGCCGCTCGATGCCGTGGGTGGCGGGTGCGGACGCCGGGCTGGTGTTTCTCGCTTTCGGCAAATCGTTCGATGCGTTCGAGGCGCTGTTGCAGCGCATGACCGGACAGGATGACGGCATCAGCGATGCGCTGTTTCGTTTTACGCGACCGCTGACGGGAGGCTATTACTGGTGTCCGCCCATGTCGGGCGACACGATTGATCTTGTTGCACTGGGGTGAGCATGGAGCCGCCGACAGACCCTCTGCCCGGGGGCATGACGTCAGACGCTGAGGATCCGCGGCGTCTGCCCTGGTGGCGTAACTGGAAAGTGATGTTGCCCTTGTGGATCGTGATGGGCGGGATGGTGTGGCTGGGCTTGTATTTCAAGGTTGACCGCAGCGTGATCGCGGGCAGCGTGGTGGCCGTGGGCCTGATTTCCCATGCCTTTGCCTGGTTGCTGGGGCTGGTGGCGCTGGTGCCGATCATTGGCCCGATCATCGTCAAGGTATTGTCGATCGGCTTTATCTGGCTGCTGAACGCGGTGGGCTATCTAGTGTCCTATATTGCCATCCGGCGCGGCTACTCCAAGGATGTTTTGACGTATCGCGGCCTGACGGTGGCGGTCATCATCGGCATCGTCATTGGCTTTGTGCTGGGCAAGCTGGTTTGAGGGCATGCTGCCCCGCGGGACTTGCCGACGGGATCATTTGGCGTTTTCTCAGGACAGTTCAACGGCAGCCAGAATGGCCCGCGACAGTTGCTGCAGGCCGGTGCAGGACAGATCCGGGGCAGGGAAAGCCAGATCGGCCGGCGAGGGCGCGTAATTCGTTGCCAGCGACTTGTTGTAGGCCGGGTCGTAATGCTGTTCCAGCAGGGCAGTGACCAGGTCATTCCAGGCATGCTGGCTGGCCAGCGCCTGCCAGGCCGTCACCATCTCGTTGCCACGCAGGGCGCTGAGATGGGCAAGCTGGCGGTTGATGTCATCGGGGTCTTGCAGAAAATGCGCGTAGTCTTCGGTGAGCAGTTTGACGCGTGCGGCCAGCGGGACCTCCAGCCGTACACACGGGCTGGCACGCATGGCGATCATCAGCGCGTCGGGGATGCGCAGTACACCGATTTTCTTGCTTTCGGATTCCACGAACACCGGGCGGGCAGGATCAAAGTGGCTGAGCGCAGACCAGATGGCGCTCTCGAAGCTTTTTTGCGGCGGCTGGGGCTGGTCGGGCAAGGCCCCCAGGAGTGAGCCGCGATGGGCGGCCAGCGCTTCGAGATCAAGAACCTGCGCGCCTTCGCTGGCCAAGGCTTGCAGCAGACGGCTTTTGCCGCTGCCGGTGGGCGCGCACACGACGCGATAGTTCAGCCCGGACGGCAGGCTGGCGAGTTCGGCGATGACATGGCGCCGATAGGCTTTGTAGCCGCCATCAAGTTGCATCGCGGCGAAGCCGATTTTCTGCAGAATATGGGTCATCGATTCGCTGCGGCCGCCGCCGCGCCAGCAAACCACCAGCGGGTGATACGACTTGGGCTTGCCTGCGAAATGGTCTTCGAGGTGCCGGGCGATGTTGCGTGACACCAGTGCTGCCCCGAGTTTCTTGGCTTCAAACGACGACACCTGCTTGTATAAGATGCCGACGCGCTCACGCTCGGCGTCGCTTAATCCGGGCAAATTGATGGCACCAGGGATGTGGTCTTCTGCAAATTCACCGGGGGACCGGACATCGATCACCTCGTCAAAGGC
>JANJUT010000069.1 GCA_024710445.1 Thiobacillus sp. | reverse complement strand
GGCTGGGAGCTGGTGCAGGCGACGGCGCGGCTGTGCGCAATGAACATGCTGCTGCACGGCATCGGTAGCCAGGAGTTCGAGCCGATTGCGGTGGGCGATTCGCTGGCCGCCGATCCCGGCGAGCGCTTCGACGTGATCCTGACCAATCCGCCCTTCGGCAAGAAGAGCAGCACCACCATCGTGGGCGAGGAAGGCAAGGTCAGCAAGGAGCGCGACACCGTCGAGCGCGACGACTTCTGGGCCACCACCTCGAACAAGCAGCTCAACTTCGTCCAGCACGTGAAGACGCTGCTGAAGCAGAACGGCCGCGCCGCCCTGGTGCTGCCGGACAACGTGCTGTTTGAAGGCGGGGCAGGGGAGACGATCCGCAGAAAGCTCTTGCACGACTGCGACGTCCACACCCTGCTGCGCCTGCCCACGGGTCTCTTCTACGCCCAGGGCGTGAAGGCGAACGTACTGTTCTTCGACAAGAAGCCCGCCGCCGAAACCCCGTGGACCAGGAAGCTGTGGATCTACGACCTGCGCACCAACATGCACTTCACGCTCAAGACCAACCCGTTGAAGCGTGAGGATCTGGAGGAGTTCGTGCGGTGCTACCACCCGGCAAACCGGCATGACCGCAAGCCGGCGTGGTCAGAACAAAACCCCGACGGCCGTTGGCGTGCCTACGACTACGAAGACCTGGTCAACCGCGACAAAGCCAGCCTGGACATCTTCTGGCTGCGGGATGAGTCGCTGTCCGATTCCGACAACCTGCCCGCGCCGGAGGTGATTGCGGCGGAGATCGTGGAGGATTTGGAAGCGGCGCTGGAACAGTTTCGGGAGATTCTGGGGGATATGGGGCCGGAAGTGGTCATGGAAAGTTAATCGGGATGGCTAAGCAACCTGCTCATCCGTTAAAAAATAGGTGGCTTGAAATAGCCTATTTACCCAGCACTTGGGACGTGGGTAACGATTGGCTTTATAAATTATGTGAAACGTACCCAAAGCATACGGACGTTGGTGAAGTGGCAGCGAAGATATGGCTAATCGGCCGGGCATATTCCGCTGCAGCAGAACGTGGCACATCAGGCAAAGGTAATGGGGAGACGTACATCAGAAAGCTGGCTGCAAGTTTTGTAACCCGCAAAGCGGATCAGTACCTAAAAGCACTACCCAGGAAGCCGGCCTGCTTCAGTAACAACCTTGATCGGGTAGTCAAAGCGCACACGTGCATTGAATCGATCTTTGCGGACAAGGGGTTACGTAGAGTTTCCCTTACATCGAAGTACCTGCATTTCCACCGACCAGATTTGTTCCCGATATACGATAGCCGTGCGGCGGCCGCTATTGCCCAAGTGACACCAGACCATCGTTTCACTGAGTATGAATTATTGTCAGATCATGCGTCATCCCGATATGGAAAGTTCTGTACGCGTTGCGCTTGGCTTGCTGATGAAATGAAACGCCAAACGAACAAAACGCCAACGCTGCGGCAACTCGACTCGATGTTATTAGAAATTCATCGCGATGTTATTAAAGGGTAAATCTGAGAGTGTGCGGGGGCATGACTGACCCCAGCTTCCCAACCGCCTCCGCAAAATCCCCAGCCAACTCCGCCTGCAAGTGCAAAGCCTGCCCGCTGACCGGGTGCGCTAGCTGCATGTCGGTGGCGGCCAGCAGCAGGCGCGGATGGCCTAGCAATTCCACCTTAATCTCCACTGCAAGCTTGCCTTGTACCCAAAAAGGGTATTAACATGCCCGGAATGGGTATAAAGAAGACAGCCAAGCCTCACAAGCCGGGTGCCGCCGCAAAGCGCGCGCCCGCGCTGGCGCGGACGGGTATCGCCGATGCGCTGTTCACGGCGACGCAGCAGCGTGTGCTGGCGTTGCTATTTGGCCAGCCCGAACGCAGTTTTTTTACCAACGAATTGATTGGGCTGGTGGGTGCCGGATCGGGTGCGGTGCAGCGCGAGGTGCGGCGGCTTGGAGAGTGCGGGCTGGTGACGGTGACGCGGATCGGCAGTCAGAAGCATTATCAGGCCAACCCGGCGGCGCCGATTTTCGACGAGTTGCGCGGCATCGTGACCAAAACGCTGGGGCCGGCGGAGGTGTTGCGCGCTGCGCTGGTGCCGCTTGGCGACGCGGTGCGGCTGGGACTGGTTTACGGCTCGGTGGCCAAGCGCAGCGATGCGGCCCACAGCGATATCGACCTGTTGATTGTGTCCGACGTGCTGACGCTGGAGCAGGTCTATGCGGCGCTGACTCCAGTGGAGCAGCAGCTCGGCCGACGTGTCAGCCCGGCCTTGTATGCCGTGGCTGAGTTCCGCCGCCGCCGGTCAAGTGGCAATCCGTTTCTCACCAAGGTGCTGGCTGGCGAAACCATCCAGCTGACAGACGATCACGATGACCTCCTCGCCACTGGATAACCTGGTCAAAATCGGCAAGCTCAAAGCCGAGCCGCCGGCACAGGCGGAGTTTGATGGCTTGGTTCGTTCGGGCCTGGTGCGCCTGCGCGACGCGGAAAATGCCGGGCTTTCTCTGGAGAGCCGTTTCGACCTGGCCTACAACGCGGCCCATGCGTTGTCGCTGGCAGCGCTGCGCTGGCATGGCTATCGTTCCGAAAATCGCTATCTGGTGTTCCAGTGCCTGACGCACACACTTGCGCTGGAAACTGCGCAATGGCGGGTGCTCGATCAGGCGCACAACAAGCGCAATCTGGCCGAGTACGAAGGCGATCTGGATGTGGACGATGCGCTGGTGGAGGCGCTGATCCGCGTTGCGCAGACAGTTGCCAAACGTGTCCAGGCGCTTGGGCCGGTGGAGCAGGGCTGACCTGCGATCAGCATTGGCAGCATGGTGGGCAGACCACGGTTTCCAGGCACGATGACAGCACGTTTAGGCTGATAAGTGGAAATTTATGGGGAAAGCAAGGCCATTTCGCAGAGCGCCGCGCTCCACCCCAACTTCCCAACCACCTCCGCAAAATCCCCAGCCAATTCCGCCTGCAAGTGCAAAGCCTGCCCGCTGACCGGGTGCGCCAGCTGCATGTCGGTGGCGGCCAGCAACAGGCGCGGGTGGCCGAACAGTTCCTGAAACAGGCGGTTGTGCCGGCCTTTGCCGTGGGTGGCGTCGCCGATGATGGGATGGGCGATGTGCTTGAGGTGGCGGCGCAGCTGGTGCCAGCGGCCGGTGAGCGGGTGCAGTTCGACCAGGGCGTAGCGGCTGCTGGGGGTGCGATCCACGCGGTAGGGCAGTTCCACGGTGGCCAGCCGGCGGTAGCGGGTGCGCGCGGGTTGGGCGGTGGCGCTGGCGGCAATGCCGGCGTATTCGTCGGCCATGCGCGCAAGCGGGTGATCGATCTCGCCCGATTCGGGCGGCCAGCCGCGCACGATGGCAAGGTAGCGCTTGGCGACCTGGCCGTGTTCAAACTGCTGGCTCAGCACGCGCGCCACGTCGCGGTCCAGCGCAAACAGCTGCACGCCGGAGGTGCCTTTGTCGAGCCGGTGCACGGGATAGACCTTGTGCCCGATCTGGTCGCGCAGGATCTGCAGCGCAAAACGGGTTTCGTGGCGATCGAGCGCGCTGCGATGCACCAGCAGCCCGGCCGGTTTGTGGATGGCGATGAGGTGGTCGTCGCGGTAGAGGATGGGCAGGGTTTCGGGGGTGGCGGTGGGCATGCGATTGACTGGGTTTTTCTGTATACGGCCTCATCATCGCCTTAAATGCCGTGTCGATTGCATAAGTGGGGCCACTATTCAGCTTGCCGCTACCGTCAGGCTGCTTGAACACGCAGCAGGTTGAATTGAAACCCCGGCAATTCAGTTAGCCGTGGTGCAGACTTTTGGTGGTCAGGAGGTCTATCCCAGCCTGGAAGAGAAGGCGGCGCATCTGCTGAATTTTCTGGTCAAGAACCAGCACTTCGTCGTTGGAAACAAGCGCATCGCTGCGGTGCTATTTCTGGGTTTCTGCAAAAAAACCAGGCGCTTTATCGCGCCGACGGTGGCAAACGCATTACGGACAATGCCCTGGTGGCGATGACCCTGTTAATCGCCGAGAGCCGACCAGACGAAAAAGAGGTGCTGACGCGGGTGGTGGTGAATCTGAACAGCCGACGGAACGCGTGATGGGCACTGCGGCTAAACTTCGAGGCAAATGCCTACAGCAACCGTACCAGCACAAACACCCCGATCATGGAAAAGGCGAGCGCAACCTTGAGCAGCGCGCCAAACAAGAGCCCGAGGGTGGCGCCCACGCCGGCATGCGCTGCGGCGCGGGCTGAACCGTGAACGGTGAACTCGGCCATGACCGCACCAACAAACGGCCCCAACAGCAAGCCGGGCAGGCCGAAGAACAATCCAACCACTGCACCCAGCGCCGCGCCGACCACCGAGCGCGGCGAGGCGCCGAATCGCCTGGCGCCCAGGGCACTGGCCAGGAAATCAATGCCGTAGCTCAACAGCGCCAGCATGCCCAGCAGCAACAGCGTGACCCAGCCTACGTAGGCAAAGTCGTCTGCCCAGGCCAGCAGCATCAGTCCGGCGTATACCAGCGGGATGCCGGGTACGGCAGGCAGGATGAGGCCGGCAAATCCAAGTGCGATGAGGATTGCGGCAAGCAGCCACAGCAGGATTTGGGTTTCCATGCGGATAGGTTTGCGAAGCGGGCTCGAATGACGGCAACCCATTATAGGCAGCCCGGCCGATCTGGCCTGGGGACGTGCATGGCGAGCGACAGCCTGCAAGCGGGTTGTCCGGCAGGAAAACAGATCAGGGCATAATGCTGAAAAAAATGAAGCTCGAGCTTAGGTGTCGCTCCACTGGATGGAGTCGCAGCCTGAAACAAGTCCGGAAAAAACATGGCGCACCGTAGACAATCCTTCTTTGACCGTTTGATCGCGATGGCCAGCAAGCTTCCCTGGTGGCTGGGCGTGCTGTTTGCAGTTGCTGCGTATGCCGGGCTGCATGGCGTGGCCACCCGTGTGGCAGCGGTGGATTCACTGGCGGGAAAAGCGAGCGTACTGCTGGGGCCGCAGGTGTTCAATTCTCTGGTATTTGTTGGGCAGTATGGGTTGCCGCTGATGTTGCTGGTGGGCGCGGCGATGTCGGCCTATGGCCGCAGCCTGCGTGGAGCATTGAGCGATCCGACGACCATGGGTCCGGACCGGGGCGGGCTCGGCAACATGAGCTGGCAGCAGTTTGAATTCATGGTGAGCGAGGCGTTTCGACGCCGGGGCTATTCGGTGGCGGAGAAGGGACGTGGCGGCACGATCGGGATCTTTGATCTGGTGTTGAAGAAGCAGGGCGAGACCTATCTGGTGCATTGCAAGCAATGGCGCGCGATCAAGGTAGGGGTGGGCGCGCTGCACGAACTGCATGAGGCGATGGCCGCCAGGGGCGCGAAGGGCGGGTTCGCGGTGACATCGGGAGTGTTTACCGATGAGGCGCGGGCATTTGCCAAAATTCGGAATATTGAGCTGATGGACGGCAAGGTGCTGCGCGGACTGGTTCGCAAGGTGCGGCAGCCTGCCAGGGTGACTTTGCGCGACCCGCTCAGCGTGCTTACGACTGGCGCCCCTTTTTGCCCGGAGTGCCAGGGCCGGATGATGAAGCGTCGTTCCAGGCACGGTGCGCATGCCGGGAAAGAATTCTGGCGCTGTTTGCGTCACCCGGATTGCTCGGGCAAGCGCCAGGCCTGATGTCAGGAGATCGATCGTGCCTGTATTCGTGAAAATCGTGCTCGCCTGCCTGATTTGCCTGACGGTTGTGGGCGGGGTGACCGGGCTGTTCATGTGGTTGGCAGGATGAGGGCCGGGCTGACTGAACCCGATGGCATGGCGATGCGTGATCTGGCGGGCAGGTTCCCGCGCCCGGGCCGGATCGAGGCGATTTATCTGCGACCGCAACGCCGAGGAGTAGTAGACGCTGTTGGCTCCGTACGGGCGATAGCGGCCTGCGGACTGGAGGGTGACCATTACGCGCAGCCTTCGCGGAGCCGGGTTGAGGGAGGTTCGCGGCAGGTGACCTTGATCCAGGCGGAGCATCTGCCGGTGGTGGCGGCGTTGATGGGCCAAGCACACATTGACCCTGCCGGGTTGCGGCGCAATCTGGTGGTGTCGGGGCTGAATCTGCTGGCAGCGCATGCCTTGTTTCGCGATCAGCCGCTGGTGCTGCGCATTGGCAGCGAGGTGGTGCTGGAGGTGACGGGACATTGCGATCCGTGCTCGCGCATGGAAGCGGTGCTGGGGCCGGGCGGCTATAACGCGATGCGTGGCCATGGCGGCATGAAGGCGCGTGTGCTGGCGGGCGGGTTGATCCGGCTGAACGATACGGTGTACGGTGGGCTGGCCGAGGGCGCGGGGGCCGTGGCACCGGCATGAGGAATGCGCCAGCGTGAAGCGCCTGCCATCAACTGTCGCTGAATCGCTTGGCGTCATGCAACGCAGCCTGCAAGGAGAATGCCTGTGAGCGATCCGCTTCCGCAACAGATCGTGCCGGTACTGGCGGGCGGCGGCACGCGCCTGCCGGCGCATGTGGGGGTGCTCACCGCGCTGGCCGACATGGGGATCGGCTATGACCATATCGTTGGCGTGTCCGGGGGCAGTGTGGTGGCTTCACTGGCGGCGGCAGGCAAGGACATGAACGAACTCAAGTTCCTGCTGCGCAATGTCAATTTCGCCCAGTTTCGCGGTTATTCGCTGATCAGCCTGTTGAAAAACGGTGGGCTTTCCACCGGCAAGCGCTTCGAACACTGGATGGAAAGCCAGCTGGGCAGCATATGTTTTGGCGATCTCGATAAAAATCTGCACGTGGTGGCCGCCGATGTGCGCTCTGGCCGGCCGGTGGTATTCAATCGCGATAACAGCCCCGACATCACGGTGGCGCGCGCGGTGCTTTACTCGATTTCCATTCCCCTGATCTTTCCTTTTCACCACTATGGCGAGCATGTTCTGGTCGACGGCAGCATCCTGGCCGAAGACAGCCTGTTTTGCGACTGGGCGGGGGACCGTACGCCGGTGGTGTGTTTTCGCCTGCGTGACAAGCGGCTTGCGGCCGCTCATCCTGCACGCCGGGTTTTGCCGGTGGCGGATTACATGTTCATGCTGATACGCACATTCATGAATACGATCTCGCGCGAGTATCTTTCCGAATCCCTGTGGCTGAACACGGTGCTGATCGAAACGGACGGTATGTCGCCGCTGGAATTCAACATGACCCCGGAGCAGAAACAATCCCTGTTCGACCTGGGCTACGCCACCACCCAGGAATTCCTGCCGGCCAAACTGGCGCGCAGGGGGTGAACAGCGATGCGTTTCTCACGGACTGGAAACACGCGATCAGCCGCGTTATGGCGGTAAGATGTCCCCACGCAGCTTAAATAGAGCGGCTTCATGGCACAGAGAGGGGAAATCTTATGAGAATTTGGTTGATGGTGCTGCCGTTTGTGTGTGCAGCCAGCGTTTCGATGGCGGATGGCATCGAGGGGGACGCCACAGATCAGACCGCAGCCACCGCAGAACAGGTTACGGCGACCCAGTCCGCATCCCGGCATCGGGGGAGGCGTCTGCCCCATGGCGATATGCGCCATTGTCTCGACCTGAAATCAAGCCAGGCAATCATTCGCTGCTCGGAAACACGGCGCAAAAAGTAAATTTACCGCATGTACCTGACGGATGGGCGGCTGCTCAAGCCGTTGGGTGTGCAGCCTGCTCCGTTTGTCGCAGATAATCCTGATCATCTGCTGGAACTGTTTTGGGCTGATTCAGCCCGTCACCATTTGAACGATCTCCCTGCAAACGTGCGGCTGGACCGGCATGAGGGCTGTGTTCTTCGGTCGAAACCATGGCCGTTTTCCTGTTTTTTGTTTAAGCCCTACTTCTGGCGGGCTTGAAAATTCCTCGCATCACATCAAAATAAGGCATGTAAAGCAGGCTTATTCGGGCTATGGCAACCAAGAGAGAAAGCAGTACCCTACTGGAACCGACTGCGGCTAGAGTCAAGCCGCCGCCCTTGTTCAAGGTTTTGTTGCTGAATGACGATTACACCCCTATGGAGTTCGTGGTGCATGTTCTCAAGAAGTTTTTCGGCATCGACTCTGAACGGGCGACACAAATCATGCTCAAAGTGCATACTGAGGGTGTAGGCGTGTGCGGGGTGTATCCCAAGGATATTGCCCAAACCAAGGTTGAACTGGTTGTGGATTTCGCACGGCAGCATCAGCATCCGCTGCAATGTACGATGGAGGAAAGTTAGATGATTGCCCAGGAACTTGAAGTCTCACTGCACATGGCCTTTATGGATGCGCGCCAGAAGCGCCACGAATTCATTTCAGTGGAGCACTTGCTGCTGGCGATGCTGGATAACCCCTCGGCGCTGGATGTGTTGCGTGCCTGCGGTGCGAATATCGACACCATGCGCGAGCAGATTGTGGCCTTTATCGAGGAGCACACACCCAAAGTAGGGGGTGAGGACGAAGTGGATACCCAGCCCACACTGGGTTTCCAGCGAGTGATCCAGCGTGCCATTCTGCATGTGCAGTCATCCGGCAAAAAGGAAGTAACCGGCGCGAATGTTCTGGTAGCCGTGTTTGGCGAAAAAGATTCGCATGCCGTGTATTTCCTCGGGCAGCAGGGCGTATCGCGACTTGATATCGTCAACTTTATTTCCCATGGCATCACCAAGACACCACAGAGCGAGCCTGCGCCGCGTTCCGATGAGCCGGTCGAGGCTCATTCCGAGGCGCCCGCCACTTCGCCGCTGGACAGCTTTGCGCAGAACCTGAATGCGCAAGCACTGGCCGGCAAGATCGATCCACTGATCGGGCGTGAGCACGAACTGGAGCGCGTGGTCCAGACCCTGTGCCGCCGTCGCAAGAACAATCCCTTGCTGGTGGGGGAAGCCGGCGTGGGCAAAACCGCGATTGCCGAAGGTCTGGCACGCCGCATCATCGAAGGCTCGGTTCCTGAAATCCTGGCCGAAAGCACGGTGTATGCGCTGGATATGGGTGCCTTGCTTGCCGGAACCAAATACCGGG
Organism: Thiobacillus sp.; assembly: GCA_024710445.1. GTDB lineage: Bacteria > Pseudomonadota > Gammaproteobacteria > Burkholderiales > Thiobacillaceae > Thiobacillus. The sequence continues at coordinate 16,215 of JANJUT010000069.1, read as the reverse complement.
GTGACTTTGAGCAGCGCCTGAAAGGCGTGCTGAAGCAGCTGTCAGATAACGCCAAGGCAATTCTGTTCATCGACGAGATTCATACGCTGATTGGCGCGGGCGCGGCTTCGGGCGGCACGCTGGATGCCTCCAACCTATTGAAGCCGGCGCTGTCGTCTGGCCAGTTGCGCTGTATCGGTGCGACGACCTACACGGAATATCGCGGTATTTTCGAGAAAGATCATGCCTTGTCGCGGCGTTTCCAGAAGGTGGATGTGCCGGAACCTTCCGTAGCCGAGACCGTGGCGATCCTGCGTGGCCTGAAATCGCGCTTTGAAGACCATCATGGCGTTAAATACTCCGCAGCCGCTTTGACCACGGCTGCGCAGTTGTCGGCCCGCTATATCAATGACCGTCATTTGCCTGACAAGGCGATCGACGTGATCGACGAGGCGGGCGCGGCGCAGCGCATTCTGCCTAAATCCAAGAAGAAACGTGTGATCACGCCGCGCGAAATCGAGGACATCATTGCCAAGATCGCGCGCATTCCGCCGAAAACGGTGTCGTCCGACGACAAGAACTCACTGAAAACGCTGGATCGTGACCTGAAGGCGGTGGTGTTTGGGCAGAACGCGGCAATCGATGCGCTGACGGCTGCGATCAAGATGTCGCGCAGTGGCTTGGGCGATCCGCAGAAGCCGATAGGCAATTTCCTGTTTTCAGGCCCCACCGGGGTCGGCAAGACCGAGGTCGCACGCCAACTGGCGTATGTGCTGGGGGTCGAGTTGATCCGTTTCGACATGTCGGAATATATGGAGCGCCACGCTGTGTCGCGCCTGATCGGCGCGCCACCTGGCTATGTCGGATTCGACCAGGGCGGATTGCTGACCGAAGCGGTGACCAAGCAACCTTATTCCGTTGTCTTGCTGGATGAGGTTGAAAAGGCGCACCCCGATATTTTCAATGTGCTGCTGCAGGTGATGGATCATGGCACGCTGACGGATACCAACGGGCGCAAGGCCGATTTCCGTAATGTGGTACTCATCATGACCACCAATGCCGGGGCGGAAATGCTCAGCAAGTCGAATATCGGATTTTCCAACTCGCGCGAGAGCGGTGACGAAATGGGCGAAATTCGCCGGATGTTCACGCCGGAGTTCCGCAACCGCCTGGATGCAATCATCCCGTTTGCCGCCCTGACTGAGCCAATTGTGCTGCAGGTGGTCGATAAGTTCCTGATGCAACTGGAAGAGCAGTTGCATGAGAAAAAAGTCGAGGCAGTCTTCACCGATGCCTTGAAGGCCTATCTTGCCAAGAATGGCTTCGACCCCTTGATGGGCGCGCGTCCAATGGCGCGTTTGATCCAGGACACGATCCGCAAGGCGCTGGCCGACGAGTTGCTGTTTGGACGCTTGGCACACGGCGGCCGGGTGACCATCGACCTCGACGCCAGCGACAAGGTTGCGCTCGAATTCGAGGAGGCAGTGCCTGCATAATTGCAGTAAAGAACCCGGTGTTTCTGGCCGTTAATCGTCATGCGCAGTAGGTATTTTTGTTGTTTCTGACCGTGTCCGGGTCTCAATTATGGGATTTGGAACCGTGTCGAGCACTGCCTACAGTTGATCGTCGATACGGAAGGAATGCCCATGAAATACTCCTACGCAGCCCATCTTGCTGCCGCCGCCCTGGTTGTGTGGCTTCCCTTGAATGCCTATTCAGCTGAAAGTGGTGCAACATCCCTTTCATCTGACGAACTGTCCAATATCAGCAAACGTATTCGTGAAACCGGCGCACAGATGAAAGAAGACCTGAAACAGGCGCGTGCGCGTATGGAAGCCAAGAAGGCTCAGGAGGAAGCGGATCGCAAGCGTGAGGCAGAGCGGGCGCGCCAGCAAGCCATTCAGGAAGAGAAACAACGACAGGCTCAGGAAGCGGCACAGGCACGTGCGCGCCAGGAAGCGGCCGCTCGTGCCGCACAGGCTGAACGGGATCGCGTAGAGGCCGAGCGGGTGAAACAGAAACTGGCTGCCGAGAAGGCCGAACGTGAAAGACAGCTCGCGCTGGCGCGGCCACTTTCGAAAGAGGAAAAGGCCGCCCAGGCTGCAGCGGCCAAGGCCAGGGCGATGGCTGCACTCAAGCAGGCACGCGAATCTTCAGGCGAGAATGCTTTTGCTGATGAGAAGGCCGAGCGCGAGAGACAACTCGCGTTGGCCTCAGCAGCCGCAAAAGAGGAAAAAGCGGCCCAGGCCGCAGCCAAGGCCAAGGCCATGGCGGCTCTCAGGAAATCGCGTGAATCGTCAGGCGTTAAGGCTTTTTCTGAATGACAGACCTGAATGGATGAGGGCAGTTGCCTTTTGTATCTGTTGCTTGTCTTCGGTAATACGGTATGAGGTCCGGATACGGGTCGCTTGAATGAGCGGCCCGTAAGCTTGTGCAGGCGGTGCAGAAGCGGGATACTCAAACCCCCGGTTGACGTTGTTAGACTGAGGCGAAAGCAATGCGACGGCAAAAGAAAAGCGGCGCCAATGGCGCCGCGAAAGGCCCGGTGTGGCAGGAGGAGGAGAGCCAGGGGCAAAGCCCCAGTACCGGGTGATCTACAAGGGAAATCTACTTACTTCTGTATAGACCAATAAACGATTTGCGACATCGGTTATTTCACACAGTTGCAAGCATTGTGAATAATAACGGTGCGGGATGTGCTTTCTTTAGGGTTTTTAGGGGGATTAGTACAAACTTGCCGTATGCGTGGTAATCCCGCACCATGTTTGCCTATCATTTTCAATGACCGGAGTGTTGATGAATATCCGCCGTGCCCCGCTGATCGCCGCCCTGTCACTGTGTGTGACCTTGGCCGCTTGCGAGCAGCCCACTTCGAATACCAATGAAAAAATTGTTGCGACAGTGGGGGGCGAACTGATTACTGAAAATGAGCTCAATCAGGCGTTGTCGCGCCTGGGGGCACGCAATGAGGGGGAAGCAGCCGAGGTTCGCAGCAGGGTACTGGAAGCGCTGATCGATCAGCGTCTGGTGGCGGAAGCGGCTAAAAGCACGGGGCTGGACAAGCAGCCTGATGTCGTACGGGCGCTGCAGCAGATGCAACGCCAGGTGCTGTTTGATGCCTATATGGAGCGCATATATAAGGATATGCCCAAGCCTACCGATGCTGAGATCAAAGATTATTATTCGCTGCATCCCGAGCTTTTCTCGGCGCGCAAGCTGTATCGCATTCAGGAAATCGAGTTGCGGATGCCTTCAGCACGCCTGGCTGAGGTGGAGGCCCGGTTGAAGAAAGATCGCAACCTGACTGATTTCTCGGACTGGCTGAAAGCGCAGGAAATCGAGAGCAAGTCCGGTATCGGGGTGAAGCCTGCCGAACAGCTGCCTGGCGTTCTGCTGGCGCAGATCAAGGATATGAAGGATGGCCAGGTTACCGTGCTGGCAACCGGTCCCGAGAGCATCAGTGTGTTGCAGGTGCTGGGGAGCCAGGCACAGCCGGTTACGCTTGAGCAGGCGCGGGCGGCCATCAAGCGGGTGGTGCAAAGCACCAAGCGCAAGACTTTGCTGGGAACCGAGCTGAACAAGCTGCGCAGCCAGGGCAAGATCGAATACGCCAGCGGGTTTGCGCCGGTGGACCCTGCTTCCAAGGCGTCGGCTCTCACGACACAGTCTGGGTCGTGAATAAGGTGTGAACGAAGGGGGGGGCTGGTATTTTCATACCGGATAAACCGGTGGGGCATGCCTGTATCAGGATAATAATTGCATTCAACGACAAACGACAATGACTCAAACACTCGACATGGCAAGTATTCATCCCGTGATTCTTTCAGGAGGCTCGGGCACCCGCCTGTGGCCTTTATCCCGCGCAGCCTTACCCAAGCAGCTGTTGCCGCTTGCCAGCGACCATAGCCTGCTGCAGGACACGGTCAGCCGCCTGGCCGATATGCCGGAAGTCGCAGCGCCGATGATGGTGTGCAACGTGGAGCATCGATTCATGATTGCCGAACAGATGCGCCAGATCGGGGCGCAGCCACGTGCGATTGTGCTGGAACCGGTGGGACGCAATACCGCACCGGCCATTGCGGTCGCTGCGTTGATGCTGTCGCGTGACGATCCGGATGCCCTGATGCTGGTATTGCCTGCCGATCATTTGATTGGTGATATTGAGGCCTTTCATGCCGCCATTCGGATGGCTGCGAAGGCCGCCCAACAAGGACATCTCGCCACTTTCGGCATTGTGGCCGCCACGCCCGAGACGGGCTATGGCTACATCCGCAAGGGTGAACCGTTGGCCGACAGCGCAGGCGCGTATCAGGTAGCCGCATTTGTCGAGAAACCGGATCTTGCTACTGCGCAGCAGTATGTCGATTCGGGCGACTATTTCTGGAACAGTGGCATGTTCCTGTTGCGTGCAGTGGATTTCCTGAATGAATTGCAGATGCTGCGCCCCGATATTCTGGAGGCCAGCCGGGCGGCGCTCGATGCAGCGACGCTGGACCTCGATTTTGTGAGATTGGACCCGGCGGCATTTGAAGCCTGTCCATCCGAGTCGGTCGATTATGCCGTGATGGAACACACCCGCCATGCGGCGGTGGTGCCGGCTGACATGGCCTGGAATGACATTGGTGCCTGGTCGGCTTTATGGGATGTGGCCAAGAAGGACGCAGACAATAATGCCACCCGCGGCGATGTCATGCTGGAAAACGCCCGCAACAATTTTGTGCGTGCCGAAACCCGCATGGTGGCCATGCTGGGCGTATCGGACCTGGTGGTGGTCGAAACCGCCGATGTGGTGCTGGTGGCGCAAAAGGACCAGGTACAGGACGTCAAGAAACTGGTCGATCGCCTGAAAGCCGAAAAGCGCTGTGAGCATCTGGTTCACAAGCAGGTATACCGGCCCTGGGGCTGGTATGAGGGAATCGACGAGGGTGAACGTTTCCAGGTCAAGCGCATCATGGTCAAGCCGGGTGAGAAACTCAGCCTGCAAATGCATCACCATCGTGCCGAGCACTGGATCGTGGTGTCCGGGACCGCCAGCGTGTCCTGCGGTGACGAAGTCTTGCTGCTGACTGAAAACCAGTCGACCTATATCCCATTGGGCACGTCACACCGGCTGGAGAACCCGGGCAAGATTGATTTGCACATGATCGAGGTGCAGTCGGGTTCCTATCTGGGCGAAGATGACATTGTGCGTTTTGAAGATATTTACCAGCGCACCTGACCTGTTTCATCGCCGGATAGAGGTGGCGGGTGCAATGCCCGCAGTGGCATGACCGGCCATTTTTATATAACCCACTGTTTTTAATTGAAGTATTGGCAGTGCCCATGAGCCTTGGCCAGGCATGGTCGGTGGGTGCATCAAGTGCAATCCATCAAACGTAAGACAAACGCCTACATCACAAATCGCTCATTTCCGACCGCTAATACAGTGTGTGTCCACATTAACTTTCCCGGGTGTCGTCCGAAAACGAATCTACCACGCTGACTTAAGTGTGAGTTTGAAAATAAATTTGGACCAAGAGGGCAAGTCAAATGAAATTGGACGAAATGCTGGACGAAATGCGCGACGTCAATCTCAACTATCTGATGCTGGCTCAAAGCATGATCCAACACGACAAGGCGACAGCCGTCTTTCGTCTGGGCATCAGCCAGGACGTTGCCGAACTGATCGAGGCGCTGACACCGGCGCAAATTCTCAAACTCGCTGCCTCCGGCATGATGGTATCGCGCTTCCGCTTTGACGATGGCGTGGTGCTGAACATGCTGACCAACTACACCAAGGATCGCGCGCTGGCACAATCGCATGCCGCCATCCTGATGGCCGGGCAGGCAGTGGAAGCCTTTGCCTGAAACTGTACTTCAATCGTTGTATCGCACCATATAAAAACCGGGGGGTGTCCTGATGAGCAAGAAAAGTCTGTTGACCGAAATGCGTGACACTCAGCTGGCGATCGATCTGATTGAACTCGGCGCCCGTCCTCAGGTACTGGAATCCGAAACCACCTTGTCCCGCGAGCGGCTGCTCAAACTGTACAAGGAAGTAAAGGGTGTTTCGCCCCCCAAGGGCATGCTGCCATTCTCGACCGACTGGTTTCTGACCTGGCTGCCCAACGTACACTCCTCACTGTTTATCAATATTCACCGTTACATCACAAAGAACAGCGAATGTACTGGCATTGAGGCCGTGCTGAAAAGCTATCGCCTGTATCAGGAGTACCTGCATACCAACCAGATTGAGGCGGTGCTGAGCTTCACCCGTGCATGGACCCTGAATCGCTTCTTTGAAAGCCGCATGCTTGAAACTGCCGTGTGCAGTGGCTGCGGCGGTCACTTCGTGGTCCATCCTGACGACTTGCATAACCAGTATGTCTGCGGCCTGTGCAACATGCCGGCCCGTGCCGGAAAAACCCGCAAGGCCAAGGCAGCCGCCCAGGCCGAGTCGGCACAGGCGGAGCTGACGGCTGCTGCCTGAACCTGTTTGTATGGAAGGCCGGCAATGACACGTCTGCCGGTCAGCCTTCAGTCCCTGATCATCCAATGCATCGCGCTGTTGCTGACAGCCTTGCCAAGTCCGCTTCTCCTGTTCTTTTTATCCTATCAGCCTGCCCTGTGGCTGCTGGCTCTGGCACAAGGCAGTGTTGCTGCCGTACTGAGTCGAGTATGGCGGCAGCCAGCCTGGTGGCCTCCGCTGCACTTTGGCTTTTTCCCTGTTATCTTGCTGGCGCAGCAGGCGAGCATCCCCCCCGGGGTGTACCTGGGGGCTTTCCTGCTGCTGGTGCTGTTTTACTGGAGCACTTTCCGCACGCGCGTGCCGCTGTATCTGTCTGATCGCAAGGCCAGGCAAGCCCTGACCTCACTGTTGCCCGAATCCCGTGCGTTTCGTTTTATCGATCTGGGAAGCGGGTTGGGGGGGGTGCCTTTTTATCTGGAGCAGCGCTTTCCCCAAGGCCGGTTTTTTGGGACCGAGATTGCGCCCGCGCCCTGGTTGATCAGCCGTCTGCGTGCCTGGTTCAAACGCAGCCACGTGGTGTTCATGCGGCGTGATTACACGCGTATCAATCTGGGCGAATTTGATGTGGTATTTGCGTTTCTGTCACCTGCAGCCATGCCGGATTTGTGGCAGCAGGCTCAAGACCAGATGCGTAGCGGCAGTCTGTTTATCAGCCTGTCTTTCGAGGTTGAGGCACGGCCACCTGACCAGGTGGTCAGTCTGGCTGAAGGCGCGCGTCATACCTTGTATGTATGGAGAATGTGAATGGCGTCATGCCGAAATACTCTCGCTGCGCCATCAAGTTTTCTGCATTTTGGTCGAATTCTCATCCTGTGAGCTTCGCATTCGTGCGCGGCCGTATCGGGCAGGATGTAACAGATATTGCCTGCGGATTTAACCAAAAGGACAATCGGTTGTGCTAGTCATTGCTGGATACATCGTTATTCTCGTAAGCGTCTTCGGCGGCTTTGTACTGGCAGGAGGGCACATCGCCTCGCTATGGCAACCGGTGGAACTGCTGATGATTGGCGGCGGTGCAACGGGTGCATTCCTGGTTGGCAATAACAGCAAGGCGATCAAGGCAACATTGAAAGCGTTGCCCACTCTTTTCAAGGGGTCGAAATATAATCGCGCGCTGTACATGGACATGATGGCGCTGTTGTATGAATTGCTGACCAAAATCCGCAAGGAAGGCTTGATGTCGATTGAGGGCGATGTCGATGCGCCCGAGAGCAGCCCCTTGTTCTCAAAATATCCTACGATCCAGGCCGACCATCACATTGTCGAGTTTCTTACCGACTATCTGCGGCTGATGGTGAGCGGCAGCATGAATGCCTTCGAGATTGAGAACCTGATGGACAACGAACTCGAAACCCATCACCACGAAGGTGAGGTTCCGGTGCACTGTCTAGCCAAACTGGGCGACGGCCTGCCGGCATTCGGCATCGTGGCGGCGGTGATGGGCGTCGTGCATACCATGGAGTCGGTCGGTATCCCGCCCGCTGAGTTGGGAATCCTGATTGCGGCGGCCCTGGTCGGCACCTTCCTCGGTATTCTGCTGGCCTACGGTTTTGTGAGTCCGCTTTCCGGCCTGCTTGAGCAAAAACTGCATGAATCATCCAAGCTGTTCCAGTGCGTCAAGGTCACCTTGCTGGCCAGCATCAACGGCTATGCGCCGGCCATTGCGGTCGAGTTTGGACGCAAGGTGTTGTTCTCAACCGAGCGGCCATCATTCAGCGAACTGGAAGAGCATGTGAAGGGTACGAAATCACGCTAATGCATTTTCAGCCTCCGATTTACCAGGCCTTCCCACGCATTCCCAGGGCATAAATAAAGAGACCACATGAGCGAGCAAAAAGCGCCCATCATCGTCAAGCGCATCAAGAAGGTGGCCGGTGGTCATCATGGTGGCGCCTGGAAGATCGCTTACGCCGACTTTGTGACGGCCATGATGGCGTTCTTTCTGCTGATGTGGCTGCTGGGCTCGACCGCCAAGGGGGATCTGGCCGGTATCGCAGAGTATTTCAAGACGCCGCTCAAGGTGGCGATGCAGGGCGGGAGCGGGAGCGGAGATAGTTCCAGCGTGATCAAGGGCGGTGGAACCGATCTGACCCGCAAGGATGGCCAGGTCAATAAAGGTGCAACCAAAGCCGAGAAGAAATCCTACAACCTTGAGGCGGCCAAGGCCGAACTTGAACGGGTCGAGGCCGCCAAGCTCAAGCAGTTGAAAGAACGCCTGGAAGGGGCGATCGACAGCAATCCGACCCTGAAACAATTCAAGCGCCAGCTTCTGATCGACATCACGGATGAAGGGTTGCGGATACAGATCGTCGATGAGCAGAACCGGCCCATGTTCAATCTGGCCAGTGCTGAATTGCAGCCTTATACCAAGGTCATCCTGCATGAAATCGGACTGGTGCTGAATGATGTGCAAAATCGTGTCAGCCTGTCAGGCCACACCGATGCCAAGCCGTATTCCAACGCCGGACGCGGCTACAGCAACTGGGAATTGTCGGCCGATCGGGCCAATGCCTCGCGGCGCGAACTGATCGCGGGTGGCATGGCGGAGGAAAAAATGTTGCGGGTGGTTGGATTGGGATCGTCGGTGCCGTTTGGCGAGGCGGCGCCACTGGATCCGGTCAATCGCCGAATCAGCATCATCGTCATGAACAAGCGTACTGAAGATAACGTGACCAAGCAGGCCAGCGGCGTCAATGTCGCGGATGAAGCGGCCACGCGCGAAGAAAAATGACGCAAGCCACCACGCCGCAACAGGGGCGCTCCCAATAGTCCATTGATCGTGACGTTGCTCAGCGCAGGAGGTCTGATCCAGGAATTGTTCGTCCCCTCCGCCCCGCCAGCAAGATGCTCCGCCTTCTCCGGCAGTTGCATGGGCTTTTGATTCAAGTGGCGCGCCACTTGAGTCTAAATAAGGGCCCAAATCCACCCTTATTCCCCTGATCGCCCGGCTTGTACATATCCAATAATTCACCCTACGAAATCCCGTTTTGAGTCATTTGGCCAGACGGGACCCACTAACAGGTGAATCCGGATGGCTGAAGAAAGCGATCAAGAAAAGACCGAATCCCCATCGCTACAGCGATTGGAGAAAGCGCGCGAAGAAGGCCAGGTCCTTCAATCGCGCGAGTTGGGTACGTTCGTTGTTCTGATGACAGGTGGCGCTACCTTGTGGTGGATGGCAAGCGGGCTGGGACAGACCATGTCACAGATTGTGCGTAGTGGACTGCAGTTTGATCCAGGCGTTGCCCGTGACACTTCGTATGCCATGGATCAGTTGTCGGTCCAGTTTTTTGATGCTGCCCTGGCCCTGCTGCCGTTCCTGGGGGTGGTGGTTCTGGCCACTGTCGCCTCGCCGCTGCTGTTGCGTGGCTGGTTGTTCAGCACCAAGGCATTTGCACCGAACTTCAAGCGTCTGAATCCGATGTCAGGCATCAAGCGCATGTTCTCCAGCCAGGGCTTGATTGAACTGGTCAAGGCCATGGCCAAGGCAGGATTGCTGGGTGGCGTGGCGGTCTGGTTGATCTGGACCAACCTGGGATCCATTGTCTCGCTCAGTCTGGAATCGCCGACCAATGCGATTCAGCACATGGGCGATCTCATCGGAAAAATATTTCTGCTGATTTCGGGCGCGATGATTTTCATCGTCGTGATCGACCTGCCGTATCAGATCTGGAGCTTCTACAACAAGCTCAAGATGACCAAAGAGCAACTGCGCCAGGAAAACAAGGAATCGGAAGGCGACCCGCACGTCAAGGCGCGTATCCGTGCCCAGCAACGTGAAATGTCACGCCGCCGCATGATGTCCGAGATCCCCACCGCCGATGTCGTGGTGACCAACCCGACCCACTATGCCGTGGCCCTCAAATACAGCGAAGGCAAGATGGGTGCACCGCGCGTGGTCGCCAAAGGGGCAGATGCCGTTGCCGCGCGTATTCGCGAGATGGCAGCCGAGCACAACATTCCCATGCTGGAGGCCCCGCCGCTTGCACGCGCCCTGTTCCGCCACACCGAACTCGGCGATGAAATTCCGGCCACGCTCTATGCCGCCGTGGCCGAAGTGCTGGCCTATGTGTTCCAGTTGCGTCACTTCCGCCAGGTGGGCGGAGCGTACCCCAATGCACCGACCGATTTGCCGGTTCCCTCTGAACTTGATCCGCTGCAGGCCACCACATGAATGGCACCCTGACCCTGTCGAATATTTTCAACCCTGCCAACGCCCGCGCGATGGCAGCACCTGTTTTCATCGTCCTGATTCTGGCGATGCTGGTGCTGCCGCTGCCGCCGTTTGCGCTGGACATGCTGTTCACCTTCAATATCGCGCTGTCCATCATGGTATTGCTGGTGAGCCTGTCGACCAAGAAAGCACTCGACTTCGCTGCCTTCCCCACGGTGCTCCTGCTCTCCACCTTGCTGCGCCTGTCGCTCAACGTGGCATCCACCCGGGTGGTTCTGCTGGACGGGCATACCGGCCCGGATGCGGCCGGCAAGGTGATCGAGGCGTTTGGCCACTTCCTGGTGGGCGGCAACTACGCGGTGGGCATCATCGTGTTCGTGATCCTGGTGGTCATCAACTTCATCGTGATCACCAAGGGCGCTGGCCGTATCGCCGAGGTCAGCGCACGCTTTGCCCTGGATGCCATGCCGGGCAAGCAGATGGCCATCGATGCCGATCTCAATGCCGGCCTGATCGACGAAAACGAAGCGCGCCGGCGCCGGGCCGAAGTCGCCCAGGAAGCAGATTTTTATGGGTCGATGGACGGTGCATCCAAGTTTGTGCGCGGCGACGCCATCGCCGGCATTCTGATCCTGCTGATCAACATCATCGGCGGCCTCATCGTGGGCGTCATGCAGCACGATCTGGCGGTGTCCGATGCCGCCCGCAACTACACGCTGCTGGCGATTGGCGACGGTCTGGTGGCGCAGATTCCGGCCCTGGTCATTTCGATCGCCGCCGGCATCATCGTCAGCCGCGTCAGCACCGAGGAAGACATTGCCGGCCAGATGCTGTCCAACGTCTTCAGCAAAACGCATGCGCTTTACATCACCGCCGCGATTCTGGGCATGATGGGCATGATTCCGGGGATGCCGAACTTCGCCTTTCTGCTGCTGGCGGGCGGGATGGTCTGGCTGGCTTACCGGCGCGGCAAGGAAAAACCGGAAGTGATATCCGAAGTCGAGTCGGCTCCGGTTGCGGCAGTCGAGACGCAGGAAGCCAGTTGGGAAGATGTCGCGCCCATCGACACGCTGGGACTGGAAGTGGGCTATCGCCTGATCCCGCTGGTGGATAACGCTGCGGATGGCGAACTGGTACGGCGCATCAAGGGCATCCGCAAGAAATTCGCGCGCGAAATCGGCTTTCTGCCGCCGGCCGTACACATCCGCGACAACCTCGAGATCAACCCGAACAGCTATCGCATCACCCTCAAGGGCGTGGAAATCGGCAGCGGTGAAGTGCGCACCGGGCTGTTCCTGGCCATCGACCCCGGCAACATCACCGCCACCCTGCCTGGCGTGGCCACACGCGATCCCGCGTTTGATTTGCCGGCTGTATGGATTGAGGCCAGCCAGCGCGAGCAGGCCCAGTCCATGGGCTACACCGTGGTGGATCCCGGCACGGTGGTGGCGACGCACCTGAATCACCTGGTCACCCAGCATGCCGCAGAATTGCTCGGGCGTCAGGAAGCCCAGGCCCTGCTCGATCACCTGGGCAAGAGTGCGCCCAAGCTGGTGGAAGATCTGGTGCCGAAGATGCTCACACTGTCCACGGTGCAAAAGGTGCTGCAAACCCTGTTGGTCGAAGGTGTGGCCATCCGCGACATGCGCACCATCATCGACACCTTGCTGGAGCATGGTGCGCGGGTTCAGGATCCACACGAACTGACCGCGTTGGTGCGGGTGGCACTGGGCCGCTCCATCGTGCAGCAGATTTATGGCTCAGTCAGCGAACTGCCAGTCATCGCCCTGGATCAGGGACTCGAACGCCTGCTGCTGCAAACCCTGCAGGCAGGCAATGAAGATGCAGGGATGGAGCCCGGACTGGCCGACACCATCCTGGAGCGGACCCAGACCTCGACGCAACGTCAGGAAGCATTGGGTCATCCGCCGGTGTTGCTGACACCGGCGGTATTGCGTCCGTTACTCGCTCGTTTTCTGCGGCGCGCCGTGCCGCAACTCAAAGTGCTTTCACACGCTGAAGTACCCGAAGGCAAACAGATCAAAGTCACTTCCCTGGTAGGAGGAGCAGCATGAACGTCAAACGTATCGTAGCCAAAACATCCCGTGAGGCCATGCGCCAGTTGCGCGAGGAACTCGGACCCGACGCGGTCATTCTTTCGAATCGGGCGGTCGAGGACGGTGTCGAGGTCCTGGCCATGCCGGCCGAGGATATCGCGGCGTTTGCGCCTCCTGTCGTGGAGAAGCCTGTTGCCCCGCCCGTCGCAAGAACACCGGAGGTCATTACCCAGGCCTTTACCAATCGCGCAAGCAAGGCGCCCGAAAGAAGGACCGAGCCGGAACCCGAGCCTGCGGTCAGCTTCAAGCGCCGGCTGATCGAACGCGTGGCGGTACCGAGCGAAGACAGTGCGCATCTGGCGCAAAGCGTCATCAGTGAAATCAAGGCGATGCAGACCAGTCTGGAAAGCCAGATTTCGGACATGGCCTGGCATGACCTGCCGGGACGCGACCCGTCTGGCGCTGCGGTGATGCGTGACATGCTGGCGGCAGGATTCAGTGCCACCCTGTCGCGTGACCTGCTGGAAGAACTGCCGAAAAAGGGCGATGTGGAACAGGCCCAGGCCTGGATGCGCAACACCCTGATGAAGCGCCTGCAGGTGATGCAGAATGAAAACGACATGCTCGATGGCGGCGGGGTGTTTGCCCTGATGGGGCCGACCGGCGCGGGCAAGACCACCACCACGGCCAAGCTGGCCGCACGCTTCGTGGTGCGCCACGGCGCCGAGAAACTGGCCCTGCTGACCACTGACAGCTACCGGATCGGCGGCCACGAGCAACTGCGCATTTACGGCAAGATTCTGGGCGTGACCGTGCATGCCGTACGCGACGCAGCCGATTTGAAACTGGCGCTGTCCGAGTTGCGCAACAAGCATACCGTGTTGATCGATACGGTGGGAATGAGCCAGCGCGATCATGCCGTCGCCGAACAGGTCGAAATGCTGTGCAACGCCGGCAAGCAGATCAAGCGCCTGCTGCTGCTGAATGCCACCAGCCATGGCGACACCCTGAATGAAGTGGTTCAGGCCTACCAGACGCGCGGCCTGGATGGCTGCATTCTGTCGAAAGTCGACGAAGCGGCCAGCCTGGGGGCCGCGCTGGATTGTGCGATCCGCCATGAACTGAACGTGCATTATCTGGCGACCGGACAGCGCGTGCCGGAGGATCTGCATCTCGCCAACCGTCAATATCTGATACATCGTGCTTTCAAGACCCGTTCGCTGGCTTCACCCTGGCAACTGGACGATAGCGAACTGGCGTTTGCCATGAGTGGCATCCAGTCGACCTACCGTGAAAGCGCGGTGGCCCATGGATAAATTCGCCACCGATCAGGCTGCCGGACTGCGCCGCCTGCTGGGACAGACCGGATTTCAGGTCATCACCGTGATGTCCGGGCAACAGGGCTCGGGGAAGACGGCCGCGACGGCCAATCTGGCGGTCGCACTGGGTCGTTCCGGGCGCGATGTGCTCATCATCGACCAGGATCAGCATGGCCGGGGCGCCACCGCCGCACTGGGCTTGACGCCACGCCATGACGTGGCCGACGTGATCGAGGGCCGCTGCACCCTGGAATCCCTGATTCTCAACGGCCCCAACAATGTACAGGTATTGCCCATCGGCGGCGGGTTCAGCCGCCTGGGGAAACTGTCCGAGCGCGATCAGGAATGGCTGGCGCAGAGTTTCAACCGCCTGCAGTGTGGCGTCGATGTGGTGCTGGTGGACATGGAAGAAGCCACCGATCCCGACGCGCTGCCACTGGGCCTGGCTGCGTCCGAAATCATGGTGGTATTGCAGCCCGGCAGTGCGGCGATTACCCAGGGCTATACCCTGGTCAAACGGCTGGCGCACAATTTTGGCAAGCGCCAGTTCCGCCTGTTGCTTAATCGCATGGTGTCGCCTGAACAGGCTCAGGCCGTGGCGCATAACTTTTCCGACACAGCCGAGCGCTATCTGAATGTGTCGGTGGATTACCTGGGCTACATTCCGCTGGACGAGCGTCTGACCCGTGCAGGCCGCTTGCGTACCTCGGTCGTGGATGCGTTCCCTGTTGCAGTCTCCACTTCGCAGTTTCGCAAGCTGGCGGATGGGTTGCTGCGCTGGCCGCAACCGGCCAGCCTGGGCAGCGTGGGGGGGTTCATGCAGCGCGTGATACAGGGTGGGCAACTGGTGGAAGCCTATAGAAGGGGATAAAGCAGCATGTACACCGCAAGCGGTAAAAGCGAAAAAAGCGATCTGCTGACGCAATACATGCCCATGGTGAAGCGGCTGGCCCATCACATGATGGGACGGCTGCCACCCAGCGTGGAGGAGGACGATCTGGTTCAGGCCGGCATGATCGGCCTGCTGGATGCAATCAGCCGCTATGACGAGGCGCAGAGTGCCCAGTTCGAAGCCTATGCTATCCAGCGCATCCGGGGCTCGATGATCGACGAATTGCGCCAGACCGACTGGATGCCGCGCAGCGCACGGCAGTCGATGCGCAGGATCGAACAGGCCATCGGCAGCCTGCAACACCGGCTGGGGCGACAGCCGAGCGAAACCGAAATCGCCGAATACATGAAAGTCCCGCTGGATGAGTATCAGGGCATGCTCGGCGATGCGCGCGGCCATCAGTTGCTGTATTTCGAGGATTTTGGCGACACGGAAGAAGATGATTCCTTTCTCGACAAGCAGTCGGCGGACGAGGCGAGCATGCCGCTGCCGCAACTGCTCGATGCCAATCTGCGTGCCTGCATCATTGCCGGGATCGAGAACCTGCCCGAGCGTGAGCAACTGTTGATGTCGCTGTATTACGAACAGGAACTCAACCTGCGCGAAATCAGTGAAGTATTTGGCGTCAGCGAATCCCGTATCTGCCAGCTGCACGGGCAGGCGATCGCGCGTTTGCGGACCAAGCTCAAGGAGGATGCATGGATCGCGGCAGTCTGATCGGACTCACCCTGGCAGGGGCGGCCATTCTGGGGGGCCAGGCGCTGGAAGGCGGGCACATTGCCCTGTTCCTGCAGCCGACTGCTTTCATCATCGTGGTGCTGGGCACGCTGGCGGCGGTGCTGCTGCATTATCCGCTGCCGGTTTTCATGCAGGGCATACGCATGGCCAGATGGGCCTTCCACCCGCCTGAACCGGAAGGCAATACGCTGATCCGGCGCGTGGTGCAGTGGTCGCATGCTGCGCGCCAGGATGGGGTGCTGGCGCTGGAAAAACACCTCAACATCACGCGTGATCCTTTTCAGCGGTCTGGATTGCAATTGCTGATCGATGGCGCCGACGCGGACAAGCTGCGCGATACGCTCGACGTGCAGATCATCAATTTCGAAACAGCTGAGCGGCAGGCCGCGCGCGTGTGGGAATCGGCGGGTGGCTATTCGCCGACGCTCGGCATTCTGGGTGCGGTGATCGGCCTGCTTCTCGTCATGGACACCCTGACCGAGCCCGGCAAGCTCGGGCCTGGCAGCGCCGTGGCCTGGGTCGCCACCAGGTACGGCGGCGGCCTGGCG
>JANJUT010000266.1 GCA_024710445.1 Thiobacillus sp. | reverse complement strand
CGCCGGAGGATTGCTCCTCGGAAGCGGCGGTAATTTCCTGCACCAGATCCGAAGTCTTGTTGATCGACGGCACCATCTCATCCAGCAGCTTGCCGGCCCGTTCGGCCATGTCCACCGAGCCGCCCGCCAGTTCGCCGATCTCCTGCGCCGCCACCTGGCTGCGCTCTGCCAGCTTGCGCACTTCCGCCGCCACCACTGCAAAGCCTTTGCCATGCTCGCCGGCACGCGCCGCCTCGATGGCAGCATTCAGTGCCAGCAGGTTGGTCTGGTAGGCGATGTCGTCGATGATGCCGATCTTGCCTGCGATGCTCTTCATCGCAGTGACGGTCTCCTTGACCGCTTCGCCGCCTTCGGTAGCCTCCTTCGCCGCCTTGGACGCCATGCCGTCGGTCACTTTGGCATTCTCGGTGTTCTGGCCGATCGATGCCGACATCTGCTCGATCGAGGCGGAAGTCTCTTCCACGCTCGCCGCCTGCTCGCTCGATGCCTGCGACAGCGACTGCGCCGTGGCGGATACTTCCTCCGAGGCCGAGGACAGGTTGTCCGCCGCGCTGCGTACTTCGGTAATGATCTGCACCAGCCGCTCAACCATGTTCTTCATTGCGTCAAGCAGCAGGCCCGTTTCATCCCTGGACCGCACATCGATCTTCACGCTGAAATCGCCTGCCGACAGGCTGTTGGCCACATCCACGGCTTCGCTGAGCGGGCGGGTGATGGAGCGGGTGACCCAGAAGGCAATTCCGGCACCCAAAATAGCTGAAATCACACCCAGGATAATCATGAGCTTGCTGCCGTCCTCATAGGCGGTGGCTGCATCCTTGCCGGAGTTCTCCATGATCTGGCCCTGGAACATAATCAGGTCGTTGATGGCAGCCAGGAATGTATTGAGCGCAGGCACCGTATCTTGCGCCATGACACGCGATGCTTCCTCGCGTTTATTTTCTTCCAGCAGCAGCTTGCTTGCCCGTGTGAATGATGCGACGTAAGGTTTGCGCGCCTCCCGAATGGATGCGAGCTTGGCCTTGCCCTCGGGTTTGTAAAGCATTTCCTCAAGCTGATCGAGCTTGTCCGTGATTTTTTTCTTGTTGGAGTCCATACGCTCCAGAGTTTTGGCGATGGTGGCTTTGTCGGTTGTCAGGAACAGTTCATAACTGGCACGCGCATTGTCGTTGGCCATATCGACAACGTCGTTTGCAAGAACGGATTTGGTCCAGTCCTGGGTGGCCATCCTGTTCGAAATCTCGTTGACCAAGGCAAGCTCTTTGATACCAATGGCAGCAACGGCAGCCAGCAATACCAGCAACAGACCAAAGCCCATCCCCAACCGCATTCCTATTTTCATGTTCTTGAACATTTCTTTTTCCTCTCGTTAATTCCTGAAACCCAAAGTTTTATAAACACCCGACCCATCAAATTCTCTACGCTGCCTTTTCCGTCATCTGGCCCTCTCGTGCCACTGCCAGTTTCACCAGTGCAGGCACATCCAGAATCAGCGCCACCTCACCTGTTCCCAGGATGGTGGAGCCGGAAATGCCACGGAGATGCCGGAACACATTGCCCAGCGGCTTGATCACGGTCTGGAATTCACCCATCAACTCATCCACCACGAAACCAGCCTTCTGCCCGCCGTATTGCACGACCACGATGTTTTCCCGCTTGCCTGCGGCCGCATTGACTTCGAATTGATCGCGCAGGCGGACGAAAGGCAGCACCTCGCCACGCAGGTTGACGTAGTTACGCGTATCCGCAGCCCTTCTGTCCGTTTCGGGCAGTTCGATGCACTCCAGCACCATATCGAGCGGCACCACGAACGCCGATTTGCCTACGCCAACCAGGAAGCCGTCGATGATGGCCAGAGTGAGCGGCAGCCGGATTCGCACCGTGGTACCGCGACCTTCCGCGCTCTCGATATCCACCGTGCCGCGCAGTGCCTGGATGTTGCGCTTGACCACATCCATGCCGACACCGCGACCCGAGAGATTGGTGACCTGATCCGCAGTGGAAAACCCGGCCTCGAAAATGAGGTTGTAAATCTCGCTGTCGGACAGGGACTGTCCCGGGCTGATGATGCCGCGCTCGACTGCCTTTTTGAGGATGCGCTCCTTCTTGAGTCCGCCACCATCGTCAGCGACCTCGATCACGATGCTGCCGGAGTCGTGGTAGGCGTTCAGGCGCAGTGTCCCTTTGGCTGCCTTGCCGGCCGCCACGCGTGCTTCGGCTGACTCGATGCCGTGATCCATCGCGTTGCGCACCAGGTGCATGAGCGGATCACCGATCTTTTCGACGACCGTCTTGTCCAGTTCGGTTTCGGCACCGCTGATCTCCAGGCCGATTTCCTTGCCAAGCTCCCTGCTCACGTCGCGTACCACGCGCTGGAAGCGGTTGAAGGTCTCGCCAATTTCCACCATGCGCAGCTTGAGCGCGCCATCGCGGATTTCCTCGACCAGGCCGGAGACAACGGAAGTGGATTCGTGCAGCGCCACGTCGCCGGAACGCTGCGCCTGCAACGATGCCCCGGCACCGGCGATAACCAGTTCACCGACGAGATTGATGAGTTCATCGAGCTTTTCAGCACTGACACGAACGAACTTGGCTTCCTGCGCCTTGGTGTCGCGAATCTGGCGCTGCTTCTCCAGCGCCACATCCACGATTTCCTTATGCACCACGCCTTCCTTGACCAGCACTTCGCCAATAGGCAGTTTGGCGCCGCTGTCCTGGCCCATCATCTCTTCCTGGGCGGAAAGCGCCCCATCCAGCTCATGGCTGGTCAGGATTCCCGCCTCGATCAGCAACTGGCCGAGCATGTCTGTATTGCCGCTCGCATGCTCGATGCGGTCGATAAATGCCGCGAGGTGACTGGGCGGCGGCAGAATGCGCAGCTTGATGTCATACTGAACAAACTCGAATACAGCTTCGATCGTCTGCTTGTCAGCCTCACTCTTGAACTCGATTTCAAAAGTCAGGTAGCAGGATTCCGGGTCCAGTTCGGACAGCCCGGGCAATGCGCTGTCATCGGTCACCAGCGAGACGATATCGCCGATGGTTGAAAGGTAGCGAATGAAGGAAGTGGGATCCATGCCGGTTTTCAGCACGTCGCGCCCGAAGATGAGCGAAAGATGCCAGTTGTCGCCCTCGAGCTGGCCGCCGCCACTGGCATCAAGCCGGGCTTCATGAACCGCTGGCATGGTGGCATCCAAAACGCCTGCGCCACCAATCATGGATTTCAGTGCAGCGGCCAGCGCCTCGCCCGTAGCCGCCTGTTCCGTATCGAGCGCTTCTCCTGCTTCCGCCACTATTGTGACCAGCAGTCCAATGTGGTCGCAGCATTTAAGCAGCAGTTCGACAAGGGCGTCATTGACCAGCAATTCACCATCGCGCACCTTGTCCAGAACATTCTCGACAACATGCGTGAAGGACACAATTGCATCCAGTCCGAACAGCCCTGCCGAGCCCTTGATGGTGTGCGCCGCGCGAAACATGGCGTTGACCGTATCTTCATCCTGCGGTTCGGTTTCGAGCCGCAGCAGTATGCTTTCCATTTCCTCGAGCAAGCCGCGGCTTTCCTCGATATACGTCTGTAATGCCTGATCCATGCTCATTCCCGTCTCCTTGATATATGGCGGCTGTTATGGCCGAGCGGGAATCAGCAGGGGATCGCCGAACTGTGCCGCCATGTTGTAGAGGTCAATCAACTCCAGGGCTGCCTGGCTGTGGGAGACGAAACGCACAACCTTGCCCAGCCGGGTGCCTTCGCGCTTGGCTGCAAGCAACAACTGGAAGCCAGCTGTATCCATCTCGCTGACGCCGCCGAGATCGACTTCGATTTCATTGTTGGCCGCGAGGTGATCGATAAGACCATCGCGGATTTCCTGGCCGTGATAGATGGTCAGTTCGCCTTCCATTTGCAGGCGGCAAACACCGTTTTCCTGTTGCACGTTGATATGCATGTTGTCCTCCCTGTTCTCTGCTTCAAGGCAGGATCAGTTTTGAAACGGCAGCCAGCATCTGTGCGGGCTGGAATGGCTTGACCACCCAGGCCTTGGCGCCTGCCGCCTGCCCCTCCTGTTTTTTCGCTTCCTGTGATTCGGTGGTGAGCATGATGATGGGCGTGAACTTGTAGTTCGCCATCTTCTTGACCTCTTTCACGAAAGTGATCCCGTCCATGTTCGGCATATTGACGTCGCTGATGATGAGGTGGATTTTTTGTCCGGTAATCTTGGATAGCGCATCTTTTCCGTCACACCCTTCGATGACGTCGAATCCGGCGCCCTTGAGCGCAATACTCACGACCTGACGCAGTGAAGCGGAGTCATCTACAACCATGATGGTTTTTGCCATAGCGATTTCTTTCTAAAAAAAGGTGATTTCAGAACTGTTGGACTGCGTGGTGCCTACACCCGTGTGCATCTCTATCTGCTCCATCGTGGTGTAGGTTTTCGACAATTCGTCGAGCCATGCTTGTGTATCGATAGGAGTGCATTGCCCGGTAACCAGGCATTCGCCGACATACGCTTCGAGCTTCCGCATGTCGTCACGAATATGTGAAAGAATCTGGCTCACGCGATCCTGAAACTGCAGCGAAACCAGCACATCGGAAATTTCATCCCGGATACCGATGCTGGCCTCGTTCAGAATGCTGGAAGATTCGGTCAACCGGCTTGCTGCGCCATGAAAACGCTCGACAACCTGGCCGATAACCGCTTCCGAATGCTTGACCAGTTCGTTATCGCGCGTCTTGGATTGTTCTGACGCTTCCACGGTAGATGCAATCGCGGTATTGATCTGCTCCACGCCGAGACTGATCCTCTTGCCTGTTTCGCCTGACAGCGTGGAGAGCCTGCGCACCTCGTCAGCCACCACTGCAAATCCGCGCCCCGCTTCGCCGGCACGTGCCGCTTCGATGGCAGCATTCAGCGCGAGCAGGTTGGTCTGCATGGCAATGCTGCCAACCTCGGTCGCCATCTGCTTCAACTCATCCATAAACGATGCCAGCTGATCGATCTCTCGCAGCAGCTTGTGTTTGGATATGGTGGACTCGCGTAACGAATTGATAATCGAACCAAGGTCCTGCTGGCTGCTCGTGAGCAGAGCAACCAGGCCATCCTGCCCTTGTTTTGAGTCGACATCGCCTGCAGCCGATTGCGAGGCCGACACTGCCGCCTCCAGTTTTTCCACCAGACCGGAAAAGCGGACGGCGAGTGTGGTGACTGCATCTGCTGTCTGCGTGCGCCCCGCCTCAACCTGCAGCGACCAGATAGGCAGTACGCTTTCGCATAACTTGCCGAAATCAGCCCCCAAATAGTCTGCCCCGTCCTGTGCCCCCGCGTCACGCGCCCGTTCAAGCGTCACAAGGGCGGTAGCACGTCTGGATTCCAGCAACCGATGCGCCAGCCATCCAGCCACTACGCCACAAGCAAAAATCAATATTCCAAGCAGCATCATTCCCGCACTGCCAATATCATTCACACTTTCCATAACCACCTTCCACTTATTGATATTTGCGCTGTGGTATTGAACACACATACATCTGGCTGTGATGCATCACCACCTCCATCAGCTGGTCGATCTGAACAGACAGATCGAAACAATGATCCGCGCCGGCTTGCAACCAGCGTTTTCTGTATGGCTCAGACGAGTTTGGGTTCACTACGATCAAGCATGCCGAGGGGCATTCAACCCTCGCCACGGAAAGCAACTCAAGACCACTACCATCGGTTAGCTGGGCATCCATGATCACGATCATCGGCTGCTGCGAGCGTATGACCTCGCTTGCCATCTCATATGTGGCGGTTTCCACTATTTCCATGCAGCCAAGGCTGGCCAGAATCGCAGCCAGGCGTTCACGCAAAAGCGTTGAAGGCTCTACCAGCAGTAATGTCATTCGCCTCAAGTCCGCTTAAAAATTTCCAGCCAATGGGATTGGCCAAACAAGAACTGCTATCCAGTTGCAGGTGTTTACGGTGGCAAGCGTCCTGAAATAGAGTCGGCGAACTCTGCTTTTGATTCAGGAATTATTCGCAGCCGGGTAGGAATATTCCTAATGGGATACGGCACTCTTTTAGTGCCTGTGCTCAGGTCAATATGCTGACGAGAGGCACTCTGAAAAAGACAGAGGGCGAATGACAGCGCCCTCCGGCAACCTCAAAGCTGTCTGGATGTGTGCCTTGATGACGAGACGACACTTGATGTGTCGGGCAGGCAAGAACTCAGCCGTCGATCAGCTGATGGCGGATGGCGTAGCGCACCAGATCGGTGGATGTCTGAAGGTTCATTTTCCGCATGAGGCGGAACTTGTGGGTGCTGACTGTCTTGATGCTCAGGAACAGTTCACTGGCAATATCGCTGATTGTCCTGCCCGAAGCCAGCATGAGGAACACCTGCACCTCCCGTTCGGACAGGACTTCATGCGGTGCGCTACCTTCCGGATCATGATCGAACACGAGCGTTTCGACCAGAGCGGCATCGATGAATTTACCGCCTGCGGAAACCTTGCGTATGGCTTCGATGAGGATTTCAGGCTCACTGTCCTTGGTCAAATACCCCCGGGCGCCTGCCTTGAGCGCACGGCTGGTGATCTGGCCCTCGACATGCATGCTTAAAACAAGAATCGATAGCGCCGGATACTCCGACCGTATCCACTGTATGAGGTCAACGCCGGCAAGACCCGGCATGTTCATATCGAGCAGGACCAGGTCACAAGTGGTTTTTGCAAGAACATTCTGAAGCTCATGTCCGCCCCCTGCCTCTCCCAATACAGTGATATCGGGCGCAAGCGCAAGTATCTGCTTGAGTCCGTGGCGCACTATGGCATGGTCGTCGGCAATGATGAGGTTGATCATGAATATACGGCGTCAAATCCGGTAATCGTAACGCTTATGCTACCGGGACGCACACACGAATGCGTGTCCCCTGACCCGGCTTGCTGTCCAGCTCGAAATCGCCCTCCATCATCGCCACCCGCTCGCGCATGCCGACCAGGCCGAAGGACTTGCGGCTTGCCACCGCGCCCGGATCGAAGCCCTTGCCATTGTCGCGCACCTCGAAGCAGAGCTGGTCAGCGCTCCGGGTCACGATGATTTCGACCTGGCTCGCCCAGGCGTGACGCGCGATATTGGTCAACGATTCCTGGATGATGCGGAACACGGCGGTCGCCGTGAATTCATTCAGCTCGATGTCGCCATCGCCCAGCACCAGTTCGCAGGGAATACCCGCGTATTCGATGAACTCCTCCACCAGCCATTCCAGTGCGGCGACGATGCCAAGGTCCAGCGCGCCCGGCCGCAGACTCGAGGTGACATGGCGCGCGGTCTTGATGGTGCGGTCCACCAGTTGCGTCATGGATTGCAGGCGCGCCATGAGCTGCGGGCTGGATTCGCCGAACCCGAGACGTGCCAGCGAAACATCCATCCGCAGTGCGGTGAGCGTCTGCCCCAGTTCATCGTGGATCTCGCGCGCGATACGCTTGCGCTCTTCCTCGCGTACGCCTTCAAGGTGCGCCGAAAGTTCGCGCAGCATGTTTTTCGACTGGACCAGCTTTTCTTCGCTGACCTTGCTCTCGGTGATGTTGATCGCAACCCCGTCCCACATGCACCTGCCCTCGCCATGGCGGCGCGGCGTGGCGCGCAGGTTGATCCATCTGGTCTTGCCCTCCGCTGTCACCAGGCGCCCTTCCCAGTTCCACAGGGACAAGGATATCTGTGACGCCAGCATGCTGGTATGGAAGGATGCGACATCTTCCGGGATGATAAGGCTGACCAGGGCTTTCACATCCCGCTGCAGCACCGTGGCATCCAGGCCCAGCAGCCATCTTGCCCCGTTGCTGATGTAGGTGAAGTGCAACTCGTGCTCCCCGGCATGGCGGCAGCACTGGAATACCATGCCCGGCACGTTGGTGGTGATGCCATGCAGGCGCTCCTCGCTTTCGCGCAACACCGCTTCGGCACCCTTGAGGGTGGAAATATCCCGCGCGATGGTCAGCACCGTTTCGACCTTGCCCGAGGCATCATATTCCGGCACGGCGCGGGTATGGTAATACCTGACCATGCCGCTTTTCGCGGTGAATTCGAATTCGAACATTTCCGGCTCACCGGTATGGAACACCCGGCGCAAGGCATGGGTCCAGACTTCCGCCATTTTCCCCGGCACCCCGAGTTCAAGATGCGTCTTGCCCAGCAGGGATGCCCGCGACATGCCGGTGGATCGCTCGATCTCGGGGTTGACATAAATCCGCCGCAGGTCGCGGTCGAAGCGGGAAACGATGTCCGGCAGGTTTTCGGCCAGGGAGCTGAACTCCCGCTCCAGCCGCCGGATTTCGGCCTCGGCATCCACCCGCCCGGTGATATCCTGCGTGGTGCCGACCGATCGCAGCAGCCCGCCTGCGGCATCACGAAAGGTTTCGCAGCGCTCGACCACATGCTTGATGCGCCCGTCCGGAAACAGCAGGCGATGCTCGACCTCATACGGCTCGCGCGTTTCCAGGGACCGGGTATAAACCTGGTTGACCCTTTCCCGGTCGTCGGGATGCAGGGCATCGAGAAAAGCCTCGTAGGAGGCGCCGAAGCGCTCCGGGTCGATCTCGAAAATTCGGTACATTTCATCCGACCAGGTCAGCACGTTCTCCACCAGGTCCAGTTCCCAGCTGCCCATCCCCCCGACGTGCTGGGCCTCGTCCAGCTTGGCCTTTTCCCGTCGCAACTCTTCCATCATCCGCCTGTGCGCGGTGATGTCATCGTAGATACCCAGCACCCCGATGACCTTCCCGTTCGCATCGTGCAGCGGCACCTTGGAGGTGCGCAGCCAGATCGTCTTTCCGTCCGGGGTGGTCTGCTGCTCTTCATAGCCGATTTTCGGCATTCCCGAATGCATGACCTTCCGGTCATCGGCGCGATACAGTTCGGCCTGTTCCCGCCAGGGCATCTGAAAATCGTCCTTGCCTATCAAGTCATCCGGGCGGGCCATGCCCGCATCGTGAGCAAACTCCGCATTGCAGCCAATAAATCGTGACTCGGCATCCTTCCAGAACACCCGGATGGGTACGGTTTCCACAATGGTTTGAAGCAGATTCCGGGACCGGCTGAGCTTTTCCTCAGCATGCATCCGCTCCGTAATGTCCTGATCGACCGCCACCGCTCCGGTGATGACACCGTGTTCATCCCGCAACGGCAAGGTGGAACTGCTGATGATCTTGCGGCTGCCGTCGAAGCATTCGATATCGATGACCTCGTCAAGCGAGGTCTCACCCTGCCCGATGGCACGGGGAATTGCCCAGTCGTCCGGCTCGAGGTGCTCGCCCGTAGCATGCCAACTGCCCTTGCACTCGCAGCACTGCGCCGCGCCAGTCCAGTCTTCTCTGGCCCAGATACGTCTACCCGCAGGATTGCTCAGGATGAAGCGGCCGCTGGCATCTGTTACCCACACCCCAACCGGCAGCACATCGAGCACACCGCTCAGCTGCCGGCTGGTCACAATTGCACGCCGCACCACTCGCCGGACACGCCAATAAATCAGCAACGCAGACAGCAGGCCGATGATCGCCATGATCATGATCGCCTGCCACACGGCTGCACGGATGGGCTGATACATCTTGCCCGCATCGATCTTGCGCACCAGGCCCAGGCCCAGTTCTGGCACCGATGTATAGGCGGCAACCACCAGCACAGCGCGGTAATCGGGTGCAACGATGACGCCGCGCTGACCATTGAGCGCATACCACATCGGCACATGCTGATTATTGCGTTGTACCGGCACCCGCAAGGACTGCGACATTAACGGTGAAGAGAAACAGGCCATGCCCTCCTGACCGGAGCGCTCGCATAGGCGCGTTTCCATCCCGCCCGCCGCATCCGCCGAATTTCTGGCAAAAAGCCTGTCCAGCACAGGCAGAGGCGCCTGAATCACGATCGTCCCTTGCCCCTGCGCGGCAGGAAAATGCATTTCCAGCAGCCATTTCTGATCCCTGATCAGCCAGGATGGGCTCGCCCCTTTCAGACGCAGGCGGTATTGAGAAGTAACCGGGGGACGGCCAGCACGCAGTTTGACTGTGCCATCCCCCTGTTCCAGCCACGCTGCGCCCTCCGGGCCGGCCAGATCACGTAGCCGGGCTGGCAGGCTGGCGTACGAAACTGCACCGTCCACCCTGGCATGCAGGCTATGCAATGCCGAGGACACGACCAGCGGAAAGATTTCCGCCTGAGCCTGCGCCGTTTTGGACAAATCATCCGCCACCGCCGCCTGCACCTGTTTGCCCAGCACGGCAACCGACGCCGCACCCCCGAGCAGCAACGCAGCGGCGAAACCGGCCAGACCGATGGCAATGGCTTGCCGGTCTTCGCGCCGCTCGTAATAGTGCCGAAACCAGGATGTTTCCAGCATTGCCGCAAGATAACCGGCAACCAGGATACTCAAGGCCGTCATGGTAGGCGGGCTCATTACGGCGTACCGGTCGAGAGTGACCACGAACAGCAGGCCGTCAAGATAGCGATTGAGAATGCCCCCCACCGCCGCAGTCAGGATCAGCAAAGGCACAGCCTGCAGCAGGATCAGGCCGGGCAGGGTGCGCGCCCGTTCAAGCCCGGCAAGCGCCAGGCCGGCACACAGCAGGGAAAAGGCCGAAAGGGGCGCCATGCGCCCGGGCCAGGGTGAGTCGCGCCCATCGACATTCAGCACGATGCGCCACCCTCCATCGGGCGGCAGCCACACAAACAGATATTGCAGCAACACCGCCGCGCTGATAGCAGCGACCAGCCCACCCAGCCACCAGCGTTGCCGCGGCAGAAGCAGCGCCATGCCCGCCAGCGCAAGCGTAATGGCGGTATTGAGGCCCACGCCAGACAATATCGGCATGTTGGCCTGCAAGACTTCAGGCACAAACCAGGCGCCAGTGAAAACCGCCCCCATGACCACGGCAAGCACCAGTCCTGCCACCCAACGGACGGCAAAGCAGGCACGGCGAAGAGAGGGCTCAGTCAAGCTCGGATCCGAAATTGTTCAAGATGCGACTATATGCGTATATTTATCGGAAACACGAATAAACGAAAGAATACGAGAACTCATGGCAGCAAATTCAAGCTGAACCCGCTTTGAGTCTGTAGAAATCCAGACCTGGCCTGGCAGCCTTATCAAGGTTATAACAGACTTCATTATTCGGATCAGTGCCGGAATGCATTCTAGCGTCATATTTCTCGCGCCCGAGCGTTACACACGTGAAATCTTCTGTTAATGGGGTGCACAGCCTCCTCTGTAGCCCCTGGAAAACCATCGCGGCAGTTAGCTCATCCATTGCGCCGGCCCAACATGAGGTCGGGCAGTCAATGAATCCCGTTCCGATTTCCACAGGCCAGGCAGCATGATGCCTGCTCACGTTCTGTGAACACGCTGAACGGACATGTTCATTCTGAAAGAAGCGTCCCATGAAATGCAAGGATAAAACTCAGCCACTATTGAGGCGGCCAGGTGATGTTTGAACCCGTAAAATGTTTCTTGCGTTGCCTTGAGTCGGTCAGTTCGTGGAGCCGCTTCAATAGAACGCTGTTTTTAATGCTTATTGATTCGTCCTCCCGCACGGTCTCACACAGCCGGGGCAAGCCGGCTTTCAATATCGCTTCAAACTTCATCAGGCCGAATCAATAAGCACCTGATTCTGCAGGGTTGCCGTTGGCAGGGCGTCTGCTGTACCTTCCCTCCATTCCCATACCTGACGGATTACCCATGAACCTTGAAAAAGTCGTGTTCGGTTTTTTCATCATCCTGGCGATGACGCTCAACTTTGGCTTCGTGCTCGGTGATATCGACAATCCTGCGCACCACCATATATACGAGTTGTTTTTTGCCATCGTCATCAACCTCATTGCCACGGTACTGAAATTTGGCGAGCGTACGCAGATCGGCGCAATTCATCTTGCCAGCAGCCTGGTGGCGGATCTGGGATTGCTGGCGGCCGCCTGGGTATGGGTTCTGGCGGTCCACATCGATGCGACGGGCCTTACGCCTGATGCCACCGCCAGCATTGTTTCCCTGTCTGCCGGCGCATTGGCTGCCAACATCCTCTCGGTAATCATGCTGCTGGTGGAAACCGTGATGTTCCGGCGCTGAGATGCACAACACGCTGTTCATGATCCTGCGGCGCATGCGGACGCCGCTGATCTTCCTGATCATCAGCCATGCGATTTCCATTCTGGGCTTGACGCTGGTGCCGGGCGTAGACGCCGCAGGCAAACCTGCGCCGCCCATGGATTTTTTCCGTGCCTTCTATGTGGTCACGTATACGGCCACCACCATCGGGTTTGGCGAGTTGCCGGGCGCGTTCAGCGAGGCCCAGCGAGTCTGGATCACTGCTGTCATCTATATGACGGTCACGGTGTGGCTCTACAGCATCGGTTCCATCCTCAACCTGCTGCAGGACCCGGCGCTGTTGCGCATGGCCCGGCACAACCGTTTTTCGGCCAGAATCAGGCATCTGCGCCAGCCTTTTTATCTGATCGCCGGTTGCGGCGAGACCGGCACGCTGCTCATGCATGCGCTGGACAGCCGCAACCAGCAGGCGGTGGTGCTCGACATCGATCCGGAGCGTGTCGGCACCCTGGAACTGGGGCAATACCACCTGGATATCCCCGCGCTCACCGCCGACGCCAGCCTGCCGGAAAATCTGCTCGCGGCGGGTCTGCTCAACCCCCATTGTGCCGGCGTCATTGCCCTCACCAATGACGACCGGGCGAATCTGAGCGTCGCGGTGACGGTCAAGCTGCTGCGCCCGGAGTTATCCGTGCTGTGCCGGGCCGATTCTCTGGAAACAGCAGCCAACATGGCCTCGTTTGGCACGGATGAAGTGGTGGTCGCGTTCGAGGTGTTTGGCGAACATCTCGCCATGGCGGTCAATTCTCCGGGACACCATCTGCTGTACGAATGGTTGACGGGCGTGCCGGGTGAACCCTTGACCGAGCCGCTGGAACCGCCCCGCGGGAAATGGGTGATGTGTGGCTACGGGCGCTTCGGCAAGGCCATCACCCATCACCTGAAGCAGGTCGGCATCGAACTGGTGGTGGTGGAAGCCACGCCGGACGTTACCGGCTGCGACGACTGCATCGTCGGCAACGGCACCGAAGCCCGGACCCTGCTGGAAGCCGGCGTCGATCAGGCGGTCGGCATTGTTGCCGGCACGGACAATGACATCAACAATCTGTCGATTGCCATGACCGCACGCGAACTCAACCCCGGCCTGTTTACCGTGCTGCGCCAGAACCGCCATGCCAATGCACCACTGTTCCAGCGCTTTCAGGCCAGCGTCACCATGCAGCCTTCGAGCATTGTCGCCCATGAGTTTCTGTCGCTGCTCACCACCCCCCTGCTCTCCCGCTTTTTCAACCTCATTCGGGCGCAGGACGATGCCTGGGTCGATGTGTTGATCAGCCGCATTGCCGCCGTTCTGGAACATACGGTACCGGAAGTGTGGGACGTGGAATTGTCCAGCAACCAGACCGAGGCAGTCTGGGAGGCCATGCGCGACGGCACGCCGATCCCCTTGCAGGCTTTCATGGTTCATCCAGCCGACCGCAGCGAGGCACTGGCCTGCATTCCCTTGCTGCTCAAGCGCGGGGAGAAGGAAACGCTCATGCCCGATCCGGAAACGCGACTGCAGGCCGGAGATCGTCTGCTTTTCTGCGGCGAGCGTCAGGCACGCAACCTGCAGTCCCTGGGACTCTACAATTTCAACGTACTGAGTTATCTGCTCAGCGGGCAGGACGTCCCTGGCGGCAAGGTCTGGAGATGGCTGGAGCGGCTCGCCAAGAAACCGGGGGCTGGAAACCCGGCCCGTGAGCAAGCCTGATGGTCACGGCATGAACTGCTCAAAACACGCGCACGACAGCGTCACTTTCTGCCAAACCGGATTTCAACCATCAGGGGGCTGCCAGTGACGATGTCGTGTGGAGCTGACAGGGGCGTTTTTCCATAAACGCCACGAGTTCATCCGCCGGCATCGGCCGGCCAAGCAGGTAACCCTGCGCAAGGTCGCATTTCAGACTGCGCAGATATTCCATCTGGGAGTCCAGTTCAACCCCTTCGGCCACCACCTTGAGACCGAGGCTGTGGGCCAGGGCGATGACGGCTGCCGCAATGGAGGCGCTGTCATGATCGCTCTCGATGTCGGCCACGAAGGAACGGTCGATCTTGAGCGCATCCAGTGGAAAGCGTTTCAGGTAGCCCAAACTTGAATAACCGGTACCGAAATCGTCCACCGACAGCCTGAACCCCATCTCGCTCAGCTCACCCAGCAGAAGGGCGGCTTCTTCCGGATTGCGCATCAGGCTGCTCTCGGTAATTTCCAGTTCCAGTAAATGAGGCGGCAGATCATAGTCGCTCAAGGCACGGGCGATCATTTCGACGATATCGGGCTGATGGAACTGGCGCGGCGACAGGTTGACCGCGATGACAATGCCGGGGTGTCCGGCCTCGATCCAGCTGCGCAACTGGGCGCACACATGGCGCAGCACCCACTCGCCGATTTGCACGATCAGGCCCGTTTCCTCTGCCATCGGAATGAAATCGACCGGCGAAATCAGGCCATGCTTGGGATGGTGCCAGCGCAATAACGCCTCCGCGGCCACGATGCACCCGCTCACGGTATCCACCTGCGGCTGGTAATGCAACGTCAGCTCATCGCCCTTCTTGATGGCGCTGCGCAGGTCATTTTCAAGACGCAAACGGTCCACCGCATCGGCATTCATTTCCTGCGCGTAAAAGCGGAACCCGTTACGCCCCGCCTCCTTGGCCCGATACATGGCCGTGTCGGCATTCTTCAACAGGCTTGATACATCCCGTCCATCGTGCGGGTAGGTGCTGATACCAATGCTGGCCGTGATCGACAGGTCATGCCCTTCCACCAGCACAGGCTGCATGATGGCTTCAATCAAATTGGACAGCACTTGCGTGATATCGGATTTACGGGTGATGTCAGTCAGCACGATCACGAATTCATCGCCGCCCACCCGTGCCACGGTATCCACCATGCGCACCGCATTGCGCAAACGCCTTGCCATGGAACTGATCAGCGCATCCCCTGCCGCGTGGCCCAGGCTGTCATTGATGTTCTTGAAACGGTCAAAGTCGAGGAACAATACCGCAACCTCCCGCTGCATGCGCTCGGCATAGCTGATAGCCTGGCTGATCCGGTCCTGCAACAGGCTGCGGTTGGGCAGCCCCGTCAAGGCATCATGCGTAGCCATGTGCAGGAGGTTTGCTTCCGCACGTTTCTGCTCGCTGATGTCGTTCTGCACCCCGACAAAATGGGTGATCATCCCTGATTCATCGTGCACCGGCGCCACAAACAACTCATTCCAGAACAGTTTGCCGTCCTTGCGGTAGTTCCGCAGGGTCACGCGAGCTTCGCCAAAATCCTCAATGGATTGTCGCAATACCAGCAGCCCGGGCTGGTCATGGTCGTCACCATGCAGGAAGCGACAGTTCCGGCCCAGCACCTCGGCCTCGCTGTAGCCGGTAATGCGCTCGAAAGCCGGATTGACATACACGATGGGGTTATCCGACAACTGGCAACCCGTAATGATGATGCCATTGCCGCTCGACTCCAGCGCCCGCTGCGCCAGCAGCAGGGAGGCCTCCGTGCGTTTGCGGGCCGAAATATCCTCTATCACCGAAATGAAGTATTTGGGGTCGCCCGCTGAGGTGCGCACCAGCGACTGTGTCAGCGCAACCCAGGCCACGCTGCCGCCCTTCTGCACGAAACGCTTTTCCAGCAAATAATTTTCGATTTGCCCGTCCAGCAACTGCTGCTGCAAATCCAGATTGCGCGCCAGATCCTCGGGGTGGGTCACGTCCTGGAAATGGATACCAAGCAGTTCGTCCTGTGTATAGCCCAGGATGTCGCATAACTTCTTGTTGACCCGCAACCAGCGTCCATCCGGCGTCAGATGGGCAATTCCCACTGCCGCCTGCCGGAACGTGGCGCGGAAGCGTTCCTCACTTTCCCGCAAGGCTTCCTCGGTCCGCTTTCGGGCACTGATATCGCGTGCCACGGCTACCAGCATGGAATGTCCGCCGGTGGTGAATCCACGCAGCATGATTTCCACCGGGAACGTACTGCCATCCTTGCGCTGGTGTGCGGTTTCAATATGCCCCGCCCTGGCTGGCGAGGCCAGAAGCGCATCGAACTGCTGTATCAGTTCCTCCCTGGAAAATCCGGGCCTGATCTGGTGCGGCCCCATGCCGAGCAGTTCCTCGTGCGTATAGCCCAACACCGAGCAGGCCGACTCGTTCATGTCAACGAAACGCATGCTGGCACGGTCGATCAGGTAGATCGCATCCGCCGTCGCATCCAGGGCCGCCCGGAAACGTTCCAGCACCTGTTCGGCCTTGATGCTGTCGGTATCGTCCTGCAGCTGAATGATCAGGGCGGGGGCTTCGTCGATCATCGTGGCTGACAGGGTCAGCACCAGGATACGGTCACCCAGCGCCTGCAGCGGACCGAGCACCAGGGAACGCGCGCTCTGCACCTTGTCCAGCACTTCATTGGCCAGTGTCGCCAGTGCTTCATTGGCAAGCAGCTGATCCAGTTCGTAACCGATGACCGGTTCGGTCTCGCCCAGACCAAGCGAGGCACGCGCAGCCAGGTTGATGGTACGCAGGCGCAACTGTGCATCCAGTACCAGCAATCCACTGGGCATGGTGCAGATCACCCGGTCGGCGTAATCCTTCAGTTCCTGCAAGGCCTGCATGTCAGCCTGGAAATAGCTGTCCAGCGCCAGTCCCATATCGAACAGCACGATCTTCATCAGGGAATCGTAGGTTTCGAGAAAGCGCTGCTGGTCGCCTTCGCATCGCTC
>JANJUT010000236.1 GCA_024710445.1 Thiobacillus sp. | reverse complement strand
GAGCGATTCCGATTCGGGTTGTCACAGGTTTTTTCGCGAATCGATAGGCAGCAGTCAATTTTACACAGGGAGCCAGGCAATCATGAATCAGGACGACATCAAAACACCCGACACGCAACTCGACCTCGGTCGCAGAAAGTTTCTGAACACCACCGCACTGGTGGGTCTCTCCGGTGTTGGACTTTCGGTGGGCCTGTCTGCCTGCAACAAGGAATCGGCTCCCACGGCAGCTGCTCCGGGCGCGAGCGCCGAAGCAACCGCGCATAGCCCCTATGAAGTGCCGCCTGGCCAGCTCGATGAATACTACTCGTTTTCCAGTGGCGGCCATTCCGGCGATGTACGCATCTACGGCCTGCCGTCCGGTCGCCAGTTGAAGAGCATTCCGGTCTTCAACACGGACAACCTGGTGGGCTGGGGCATCACCAACGAATCCAGAGCCATCATCGGCACCAAGCCCGATGGCTCCCTGAAATACTCCACCGGCGACACCCACCACGTACACCAGTCCTATACCGACGGCACCTACGACGGCAAGTACATGTTCGTGAACGACAAGATCCATGGCCGTCTGGCCCGCATCCGCATGGACACCATGGAATGCGACAAGATTACCGAAATCCCCAATATCCAGGGCTTTCACGGCACCTTCACCGACAAGCGTGATCCGGTCGATGCCAGCATCAACCACACCACCCGCGTATTCTGCGGCGCCGAGTTCTCGATTCCGCTGCCCAACGACGGGCGCGACATGGAAGATGGCAGCAAGTACAAATCACTGTTCACCTGTATCGATTCCAATACCATGGATGTGCGCTGGCAGGTGCTGATCGACGGCAACTGCGACCTGGTCGCGAGTTCCTACGATGGCAAACTGGCGGCAACCAACCAGTACAACATCGAGATGGGCATCCATTATGAAGACATGATGGCTGCCGAGATGGATGCCTGCCTGTTCTTCAACGTAGCACGTATTGAAGAAGCCATTAAGGCAGGCAAGGCAACCACGATCGGCGGTTCCAAGGTACCCGTGGTAGACGGCAGACGTGAATCCAACAAAGACCCGAAAACCGCGCTGACCTGTTACGTGCCAATCCCGAAAAACCCGCACGGCGTGAACATCAGCCCGGATGGCAAGTATTACGCCTGCTCGGGCAAACTCTCGCCCACCGCGTCGGTGATCGAGCATGCCCTGGTGCTGAAATGGTTCGACGGTGAACTGCCTAACGCGCGCGATGCTGTGGTCGCAGAACCCGAAATCGGTCTGGGCCCGCTGCACACCGGCTTCGACAACAAGGGCAATGCCTACACCACGCTGTTCCTCGACAGCCAGATCGTGAAGTGGAACGTGGAAGCCGCGATCAAGGCATTCAAGGGCGACAAGACTGCCAAGGCCGTGGTCGACCGTATCGACGTGCATTACCAGCCGGGCCACGGCTTCACCTCCATGGGTGAAACCAAGGAATCGGATGGCCGCTTCTTCAACTCGGACAACAAGTTCTCCAAAGACCGTTTCCTGCCCGTGGGCCCGCTCCACTGCGAGACTGCACAGTTGATCGATATCAGCGGCGACAAGATGAAGCTGGTGCACGACCACTCGGTGCTCTCTGAGCCACACGACTCGATCATCGTCCGTCGCGACATCATCAAGACGCGCCAGATCTATGACATGAACGAGTTCCCGAACGCAGTGAAGGACCCCAAGGAATCGGGCGTCTTCCGCAACGGCAAAAAGGTGACCGTCAAGCTCACCAGCCAGGCACCTGCCTTCAGCATGCGCGAGTTCAAGCTCAAGAAGGGCGATGAAGTCACCCTGATCCTGACCAACCACGACAAGGTGGAAGACCTGACTCACGGTTTCGCGATGCCAAAGTACGACATCAACTTCATCGTCAATCCGCAGGAGACCAAGTCGGTCACGTTCATTGCCGACAAGCCTGGTGTCTACTGGTGTTACTGCACCCACTTCTGCCACGCCCTGCACCTGGAAATGCGCACCCGCATGATTGTTGAGGCTTAAGCAGGTCTGTCAGTAATGTAATGTCATCGCCCCTCTCGCCCAAAAACGAGAGGGGCGATTTGATTTGTCCGTTCGCGATCTGTCAGGTCAATCTGAGCGGAAAGATCCAGCGCTATAATGATTGCGCTAGATCGGCGGTAATC
Source organism: Thiobacillus sp. (assembly GCA_024710445.1). Taxonomy (GTDB): domain Bacteria; phylum Pseudomonadota; class Gammaproteobacteria; order Burkholderiales; family Thiobacillaceae; genus Thiobacillus. The sequence goes on along the minus strand of JANJUT010000236.1, from coordinate 7,931 downwards.
TCGGTAATTCCCGATGCCGTTTTGTATATTTGTTGCGGGTTCCATCATGAAATTCTCTTCCGCTCTCTTCGTTCGTTCCCTGGCGACCCTTTTTCTTCTCTGTTTCAGCGGACTGGCCACAGCCACTGAATCGGCTGCCGCCTATGAAGCGCCGCTGCCGGTAGAGTTGTCGACTGATCCGGATCTCTGCGCCTATGTCCCGTGCAAGGATGTCATGCCGGGTGCCGACAGTTTCTCCGACCGCATGGGCAAACCGGCTTATGTCGAGGCCTACCGGAAAAAGAAAAACGACCATACCGAGAAAGATGATCACGGCGAGCAAGGCGACCAGGCGAAGGACAATCATGGCGAGAAACATGACTGTGACAAGAAAAGCGACTGTGAACTGATCGGTTACGTTTTCCTCTCCACGGATATCGTGGACATTCCTGCCTACTCGGGCAAGCCGGTGGTGACCCTGATCGGCATGGATACCAAGGGCCTGGTCACCGGTGTCCGCGTTCTAAAACACTCCGAGCCCATCCTGCTGTTGGGTATTCCGGAATCGGAACTCACCAAGTTCGTCAAACAGTACGTCGGCAAATTTGTCGGCTCAAAAATTGAAGTGGGAGCAGGTACAGGCGAAGGGACGATCGGCCTGGACGCCATCACCGGCGCCACAGTAACTGTGATCGCGGAAAACCAGGTTGTTCTGCGCAGCGGCCTGGCAGTCGCACGACAGGTGGGCATCATTGAGCCCACCATTCGCGCCCCGGCGAAGTTCACCAAGATGGAGAACAAGCTCAACTGGGCTGAACTGCTCAAGAATGGCAGCGTTCAGCGGCTCAAGGTCGATACCGTGGAAGTCGGGATGCCACGCTCGAACCAGCCCTACATTGATATTTATTTTGGCTATCTCAATGCACCCGCGGTGGGGCGCAGCGTACTTGGTGATTCCGTCTACCAAAGCCTGATGTCCCGTCTCAAGCCCGATGAGCATGCCATCTTCCTGATCGCCAATGGCCTGGAATCCTTCAAGGGCTCGGGCTTTGTGCGCGGCGGAATCTATGACCGGGTGCAGGTGGCCCAGGACATGGATACCGCCACCTTCCGCGACCTGGACTATCTCAACCTGTACGGGATCGAGGCAGCCGGTGCGCCAGCCTATCAGGAATCGGCCATTTTCATCATCCGTTCGCCGAGCTTCAGTGGGGCCTATCCCTGGAGCCTGGTGTTCCTGGCCAACAAGATGGACCGGCAGACGGGTTCACGGACCTTCGTCAATTTTGCCCGGGAGTACTGGCTGCCCGGCCGCTACCTTGAAGGCGGACGTCCGGAAATCATCGAGCCGGAAGCAACCTGGGTAACCGTGTGGAAATCCCGCAAAGTCGAAGTTGTGCTGTTCCTGCTCTGGCTCGCTGCGGCGGGAACGGTGTATGCACTGCGCGAAAAGCTGGTGCGGCGCTCGACGATGAAAGACACGCGCTGGAAAGATTATCCCAAGTATCTGCTGTGGATTACCTCGATCGGCTTTGTCGGGTTTTACCTGCTGGCCGTGCCATCCATCACGCAGGTGCTGACCTGGTTCCACTCCATTCTGTTCGAATGGCGCTGGGAACTGTTCCTGTCCGATCCGTTCATCTTCCTGTTCTGGATCTTCATCATCATCTCCGTGTTTTTCTGGGGGCGCGGGATGTTCTGTGGCTGGATGTGCCCCTACGGATCGCTCTCGGAATTGATCTACCATGTGGCGGGAAAAGTGGGGCTCAAGCGCTATCAGCGTCACCTGCTGCCACAGCACTGGCATGACCGCCTGAAGTGGGTCAAATACGGCATCTTTGCCGGCCTGCTCACGGTGTCGTTCTATTCCATGGGGATGGCCGAGAAACTCTCCGAGATCGAGCCATTCAAGACTACCTTCCTGGTCGGCGCTTGGAATCGCACCTGGCCCTTCTTCACCTTCTGGGCGATTCTGATGGTCGCATCGGCGTTCTTCGAGCGCCCGTTCTGCAAATACCTGTGCCCACTCGGCGCGGCTCTGGCAGTCCCCTCCACCTTCCGCTGGTGGGGCCTCAAGCGCAAGAAGGAATGCGGCCCGTGCGCGGCATGTGCCGTCGGCTGCGGCTCGCAGGCCATCGACAAAGCCGGTCGCATTGACCAGCGTGAATGCCTGCTGTGTCTGGACTGCCAGGTGCTGTACTACGATGACCACGCGTGTCCACCACTGGCACAGGAACGCAAGCGCCGTACCAAGGCAGGGGAAGCGCTGACCCCGATCGGGCCGGACGGCTATTTCATTCCCATCACGGCAGCTGCCGCAACCGCCGCGCCCGCAGCCGCAGCCACCGAACGGCAAAGCCTGCCGGCCTTCATCGGACAGGAATTCTTCGATCACCTGTTCCCCTGGAGCCGCAAGGCATTGCAGCAACCGCGCCTGTTGCAGGCGGTCAGCCTCGCCCTGGCTGTTCTGGTGACCTGGGTATGGGTGCTCGGTGCGGCCGGCAGTATCGGCCCCGGCATCGTGCTGGGCTGGTGGCTGGCCTGGAGCGTCTATGAACTGGTGGTCCGCATGCGCTGCAAGCCCTACGTCAAGGAAGGTCCGTGGTGGGGACGCGAACTGCGCCCGGCTTCCTGGGCTGACATGGCCGCCTACGTGGGCTTCAAGAATCTGCTGATCGCAGCCACCCTGTTCCTGGCCATGAAGAGCGCGGGCGTACTGGACTTCCTGCAAGGTTTGCCGTCTCTGCAATGGTTGTATTAGCACACCGTCGAATCTTATCCGCTACGGGAATAAGATTCGACGGTCGTTTTTCCCTGTTTGTAGCATGGCTTTTCATGCTGGCTTCTGGTACCGGATTGGCTGCCGAACTAACGGTGCACGCTGGGGAGTCCATCGCCGCAGCCATTGCACAAGCCGCACCCGGCGATACGATCCGGATCGAGAAGGGTTACTATCGTGAGCGGTTGCTGATAGACAAGCCCCTGACCCTGATTGGAATCGATCGGCCTACGATCAGCGGTGACTTCAAAGGCGATACGATCCGGGTCACCGCCGAGGATGTCACCATCAATGGGCTGATCGTGCGCGATTCGGGGGATAGTCTGGAGGATCAGAATTCCGGCATCTTCATCCGGCCGCACGCGCATCGTGCAATCATTCGAAACTGCGACCTGACCTACAATCTGTTTGGAATCTATATTCAAACGGTCAAAAAAGTCGAGATCCGCAACAATGTCATCACCGGCAAGCGCAACTACAAATCGCCCCGGCGCGGCAACGGCATCCAGCTCTACAACTCCGAAGAAGCGCAGATCATCGGCAACAACATCAGCTTCGTACGCGACGGCATCTACGTGGATGTCTCGCACCACGCGGTGTTCCGCAACAACCGCATCCACCATGTGCGCTACGGCACCCACTACATGAATTCCAACAACAACACGTGGGAAGGCAACGACTCGTATCACAACCGCGGCGGCCTCGCCCTGATGATGACGCGCAACCAGGTGGTCCGTAATAATCGGGCCTGGGGCAACTCGGACCACGGCATCATGCTGCGCACCATCCAGGACTCCGTTATCGAAGGCAATATTGTCGCAGGCAATGAACGCGGTTTCTTCATCTACGATGCCGAGTACAACACCCTGCGCGACAACCTGGTAGTGGATAACACCGTGGGCATACACCTGGCGGCGGGTTCGTACCGCAACCGGGCCGAAGGCAATGACTTCATTTCCAACCGCACCCAGATCAAGTATGTCGCCAGCGGGGACGTGATCTGGGGAGCCGACCGCGGCAACTACTGGAGCAATTATGTGGGCTGGGACCGCAACGGCGACGGCATCGGGGATGTGCGATACGAAGCCAACGATCTGGTCGACCGTCTCTCCTGGCAACACCCGATGATGAAGCTGCTGCTCGCCAGCCCGGCGGTGCAGACGCTGCGACTGGTGAGCCAGCAGTTTCCGTTGCTGCGCGCACCGAGCGTTGTCGATCCCAAGCCCCACATGCAGCCGCACAAATCTGACTGGAGCCAATGGCGTGGCCGATATTTCAACTATGCAAACTGAAACAGGCGCTGCCGTGATCGCCGCGCACGGGGTGCACAAGCACTATGGACCGATACACGCGGTCGATGGCGTCGATCTCGATATTCGCGCCGGCGAACTGTTCGGCCTGATCGGCCACAACGGCGCCGGCAAGAGCACGATGTTCAAGATGATGCTCGGCCTGATCCCCGCTACTGCCGGCGAAATCCGCATCGACGGCGCGCAGGTGAGCGGCGGAAATTTTCGGGCCGTACGGCGCACGATCGGCTACCTGCCGGAAAATGTCGTGCTCTACGACAACCTGACCGGCCTCGAGACGCTGCACTTTTTCTCGCGGCTGAAAGGCGCGTCACCGGCAGAATGTGCCCCGGCACTTGAGCGCGTCGGCCTGGCGCATGCGGCAAAACGACGGGTACGCGAATACTCCAAAGGCATGCGCCAGCGTCTTGGCTTTGCCCAGGCGCTGCTCGGCAAACCGCGCATCCTGTTCCTCGACGAGCCCACCACCGGCCTTGATCCCGAAGCGATCCGCAGCTTCTATGCCATCCTCCGCCAGTTGCGGAGCGAAGGCGTGACGATGGTGATCACCTCCCACATCCTCGCCGAAATCCAGGAGCGGGTGGATCGCCTCGCCATCATGACCGCCGGCAAGATACAGGCCTGCGGAACGGTGCAGGCCCTGCGCGAGCAGATGGATCTGCCGCTGTGGTTCACCGTGCGCGTCGCACGCGAGGATTTCGAAGCCGTGCGCACGGCACTCGGCCATCTGCCGGTGGGTGCGATCGAGGCACACGACGATCATGTGGCAGTGCAGTGCCGGCGCGAAGTCAAAATGGCGGTGATCGAAGCGCTGGCCACACTGGGTGGCCGGGTACGCGACCTGACGGTACGCGAACCCTCGCTCGAAGACGTATTCTTCGGTTTTTCGGATTAAGGGGCGAATATGGAAATCACACAAATCGCCACCATTGCCGGCAAGGAATTCTGGGACCGCATCCGCAATCGCTGGGTGCTGGCCGTGGCGCTGGTCTTTACCGCCTTTGCGCTGGTCATCGCCTACTTTGGCGCTGCGCAGCAGGGTGCCGTCGGTTTCAAGTCGATCGATGTCACCATCGCCAGCCTGGTGAGCCTGGTCATCTACCTGATCCCGCTGATTGCACTGATTCTGGGTTTCGATGCCATCGTCGGCGAACGCGAACGCGGCTCGCTCGACCTGCTGCTGTCGATGCCCATCACCCGGCTGGAACTCCTGCTGGGAAAATATTTCGGACTTGCCGGCGCGCTGACCTTTTCCACCGTCGCCGGATTTGGCCTGGTGGCGATCGTGCTGTCGTCGCAACTCGACATCAACGCCCTGTTCCATTACTTTGGCTTCATGCTCAGTTCAGTACTGCTGGGTTGTGCCTTTCTGAGCCTGGCGGTCATGCTCTCGGTGTTCGCCAGCGACCGCACCCGCGCATCGGGGCTCGCCATCGCCATGTGGTTCTTCTTCGTGCTGGTGTTCGACCTGCTGCTGCTCGGCGCGCTGGTCGCCACCGGCGGCCAGTGGGGCGGCGAGATCTTCCCCTACCTGCTGCTGGCGAACCCGGCAGACGTGTTCCGCATTCTGAATATCTTTTCCCTCGACGACGTTCGCACCCTGTACGGACTGACGACCGTTTTCCCGCCCGCATTGGCCAATCCCTGGCTGCTGGGTCTGGTGATGTTCGCCTGGATCGCCGCGCCGTTGGGTATTGCCACCTGGAGATTCCGCCAATGAAACTTTCACGACACCTGCTTGTTCTTGCCGCCGCAGCTGCAACTGCGCTCACGGGCTGCAGCAAATCCGATACCGCAACTGCCGTGACGCCGCTGTCCATCACCCAGGGCACCTCCTGCAGCCTCGACGGCATGCTGCTCGCCGACTATCCCGGTCCCAAGGCCCAGATTCATTATGCCGGACAGGCCGAACCGGATTTCTTCTGCGATACCGTGGAAATGTTCCATACCTATCTCAATCCGGAACAGATCAGGACCGTGGAAGGTCTGTTCGTGCAGGACATGGGGCGCGCCGACTGGGATGAACCGCGTGATCACTGGATCGACGCCAGGACTGCCTTCTACGTTCACGGCAGCAAACGGCACGGCTCCATGGGACCAACGATCGCCAGCTTCGCTCAGGAACAGGATGCCGTAAAATTTGCCGCCGAGTATGGCGGCAAGCTCTATCGTTTCGCCGACGTCACACCCGATATGGTTGTGCTCGACGGCGGCGCCCTCCACGACAAAAGCATGTAAGCATCATGACAAGTTTTTTTGAAGACCTTGATTACGATACAGCAACGGAAATCGAACTGTTGTCGAAATTAATTTATGAACTGCGCAATAGCTACAATGCCATTCTTGGATTTCATGGCGCACAGGACGAAGCCGAGCTGCTGCTGAAAATCGAGGAAGAGACGCTGGCCGAGCATCCAGCCTATGAGCATTATCTGGCTGCCCGGATACTTGACGACACGCGCGAAACGGTGCGCACCGTGGTCAGTGAACGGCTGAAGGAGACCCATCGCAAATGAGCCTGCACCTTGAACTCGGTTCGGCAATCGATGCCGCCTTTGAAGACCATCTCGACACCCCGGTCGAACAGAAGCAGGATGCCATGATCATCCGCCTGAAAAATGGCGTGGTACTGAATGTACGCTATGCCGCCGCCGATGCCTATTCGCTGCGCTGGGCCTATGGCGATGCCGAATCCGGGATCGACACCGCGCCCCTGCACCGTGAGCTGGCGACCTTTCCCAACCACTTCCACGAAGCCGGCGGCCGCGTCATGGCGGACCCGATCACGCGCCCCGACGCATCCCCGGCGGACAATCTGCAGAACCTGATCCGTGCCCTGATCGACGATCCCATGCTCGGAGCCAGGGGCCTCGCCTGATGCGCCTGCCAGCAAAGCTGTTATTGCTGGCAGGTGTCGTATCTGCAGTTGCCATCGCGGCCTACCTGCTGCGCGCCCCTGACAAACCCGCAGCCAGCAACCCTGATCAGGTCACCAACGAGCTTTGCATCGTCGCCCCCGCCACGCCCTACGATGCCACGTCTGGCCTGGACATGCTCGCGCCGAAATCCATCCCCGCTGACGCACGCTGCCCGGTATGCGGCATGTACCCGGCCCGCTTTCCACGCTGGGCCGCACAAACCGTGTTCAAGGATGGCGCGTCCCACTACTTTGACTCACCGGTTGACCTGATTGCCTTCCTGCAACAGATCGAACGTTTCAATAAGCGCTACACCCAGGAAGACATCACCGTCAGCTATGTCACCGACTTTGAAACCGGACATTGGATAGAAATTGGCAAGGCCTTCTTTGTCCAGGGATCTACAGCCTTAGGGCCGATGCGTACTGCCGATCTGCCTGCCTTTTCGACACGTCAATCAGCGGACGCTTTTACCCGCAAGCGCAACGGCAAGGTGCTGACTTTCATGCAGGTCACCCCCGAACTGATCCAGTCGATGAACCGCAACGTGCATCACCGCCACTGAGGCTCAGCCGCTGGCGTCACGCATAAAAAAAGCGGGGGAGATCTGTATCTCCCCCGCTTTTCATTGACCGGGCTACGGTCGTTGGCGCCTGGCGCTTATTTTGACAGGCCAACCATGTAGTCGACTGCTGCCTTGACTTCGTCGTCGGTCAGGGTAGTTGAGCCACCGCGTGCCGGCATCATGCCTTTGGCACCGGTGAAGCCTTCAAGCGCGTGCTTGTAGAGCATGTCATTACCCTGTGCGATACGCGGACCCCAGTCGGCTTGATCGCCGGGCTGCGGCGCACCAGCCACACCTGAAGCATGGCACAGCGAGCAGGTCTTGTTGAAGACACCCTTGCCGATTGTGTTCTCGGCCATTGCAGGTTCTGCTGCCGGTGC
>JANJUT010000213.1 GCA_024710445.1 Thiobacillus sp. | reverse complement strand
GTGTTGCGCACCGATATTCCGGGCGGGGACGATACCGGCCTGATGGCCAATGTTGGCCTGGGCATCATGAAGCGCCTGACCGACAATGTCTCGCTGCGTGCCGATGCCCGCTACCGCTGGGACGACAATGCCGCCAACGCTTTCAGTGCTAATAACTTTGGCGACGTTGTCGTCAGTGTGGGCCTGAATATCGCATTGGGGCAAAAGGCTCAACCCGCGCCCAAGCCGGCACCTGTCATGGACGTTGCGCCCACGCCTGTCGTGCAGATCCCCGAACCCGTTCCGGCACCCCAGCCCGAGCCTGCTCCTGCCGCAGAACCGGCCCCGGTTGCGCCGACGCTCAAGACCAGGCAGGCGGTCATGCTCGAGCAGTCCAAGCCCGGCGACGTGGTGGTCATTCTCGAAGGCGTGAACTTTGAGTTCGATTCCGCCCGTCTGCGTCCCGATGCCATCGTCATCCTGGACGAAGCCGTGCAGGTGCTGAACTACCGCATGGACATCAGCGTGGATGTCAACGGCCATACCTGCAGCATCGGCACGAACAAATACAACCAGGGGTTGTCGGAGCGCCGTGCAAAATCCGTGTACGACTATTTCGTCGACAAGGGCATTGCCGCTGACCGCCTGACCACCCAGGGTTTCGGCGAGACCCGGCCGGCACACAGCAATGCCACCCGCGAAGGGCGCGCCAAAAACCGCCGCGTGGAGCTGTTCATCAAGTAAGCCGCACGATCTGTTGACGTTACGGACAGGCCGTGTGCCTGTCCCGTGATGTGCCCTGAACAGGGCCCGGCTCAGGCCGGGCCCTGTTTTCATTCGGTTCGCATGAGTACCGCAATACCCGATTGTTTATATCGGAGATTGGCCTACAAAGAAATAAGTCGTGAGCCTGCTTTTATTTTGTTCATTCGGCTCGTTTCAGACTGCTCAAGAGGACCACATCATGCGAAACGTACATATCGATTACCAGGGGCCTGACCATGGCTTCCTGGCCGCCAGCCTCCTGGCGAAAGACGCTGCCAGGGAAAACCAGATGAAAGATCCGACCATCGTGTCCTGGCATCAAGACAGCAGGCAGGGCGTGACACCATGCTATGAGGGCGCCAACCCGGAGACCTGGTGGGAAAAATACGGCGAGGGCAACGGCGGCAGGCTGGAGGTCAGCGTGGGGGATGACTATCAGTTCATCATGATGGATGCGCGTGGCTACGAAACGGTAGGCGAGCTGCCGCTACGCAACCTGACGGATAAGGAGGGGAATCAATACCTCTGCTACACCCCCATTCAGGGCAAGGATTCTTCGGTGCCCAAGAAAGAGGCCTGTGCGCTTCTGGATGGCTGGCTGGCAGATCAGTACTGAAATATCCCTGGGGACCAATCAGGCAAAAGGATTCGCTGCATGTTTTTTGCAAGGCAGTGCCTGTTTCGTGGCGCTTCCTTGTAGCCAGCTTGCGCTTGATCTACATCAGCTGTTCGATCAGCCTTTGAACGCGTTTCCTTGCATCTTCGGATAGCGTGGGGTATTCCTGCTGCGCGGTGCGCCCGATGACGACGCTGCCAACCGGCCTGGCACCGATGGTTTTTGCCGTCAGTTTCAGTTGTTTCAGCGTGGTGAAGAACAGGCGGCCCAGCAGGCCGGGTGCCGCGCAGGATGCGATGAGGATGGCTTTTTTCGTGGCGTGCGATTTGCGAAATTTCGGGGCAGGTGTCTTCCATGGCCAGTAGGCATACACAATCAAACGCTCCATGAAACGTTTGAATACAGCGGTTACGGTATAAAAATTGGTAGGAGAGGCCAGGATATAGCCGTCGGCTGCCTCGATCTTGTCGACCAGCGCCTGCATGGAATCGTTTTGCACGCATGTTCCAGGGGTGTCACCCGGTTGCTGGGTGCATTCACGGCAATTGCGGCAGAACTCAATGGGGTAATCGCGCAGGTGGACGACGTCGACCTGGACTCCCGCCAATGTGGCAGCTTGCACGGCCACGTCTATCGCCTGATCCATGACCCCACCCGACCGATAGGAGCCATTGATGGCGAGAAGTCGTCTCATCACACTCTCTCCAGATAAATCGACAGATTTGGCCTCTTTCAATAATAGGCCACAATCAGATAGGCGCGGTTGGCCAGAAGTGCTTCCGGGGGAGGTCTGCAATCGTTCCCGATATCAGGAAAAGGGAGGAACTGAAATGGTTCAGGTACTTGTTTTTGTATCGCTGGTGACGGTCATCGCTGTGTACTGGTGGCATCGTTCATCCACCCAGAAAAAACTGCTGACCGCATCTGTTGCGAGACGGGACACACGCAGCCGGTATCACTGCGTTGAGGTATGCGCAGGAAACCCCGCGTGCGAATCGGTCTGCCAGCTTGGACGCATGCGCTTTCTTTCCCGGGAGGCCCCCAGTCTGCCTGTATCAGGCTGCAGCGCAGCAAGCTGCACGTGCGGCTTCATTCACCACGATGACCGCAGAGATGACGACCGCCGCCATGTCTACGGACAATGGGCAGGCATTCCGCCCGAAGCCACGGGTGAGCGCCGTGCAAGAATCGAGCGGCGCACCTCACCGGAAAGTGCGGTGAGGCCGTCGATGGCGCATTGAACTATCCAGGGCAGAACAGCGCACCATGCCACCCATGCCGGAGCGCCCTTTGACGATGGCCAGCAGAGAGTTCAGTGAACCGCTGCATCAGATCAGGACGATCCATATCGAAGTGGAATCCATCCTGCAAAGCCTGGCGGCGTTACATGACGAAAACCCCTGCGCCAGTTGCACCCATGTCTGCTGCAAGGAGGTGCTTTGTCGTGAGAGTGTCGATAGTGATTTCCTGCGATTCGTTCTGGGCCCGAGGGTCGGTGACTACAGCGAGAACGATGGATGGCATGTCCCGGGTTCGGGATGCCGGCTTGGTTATGGCCGGCCTTTGATCTGTTATGAATACTTTTGCGAGCGGTTCGATACCCAGGACGTGAAGGTGACCCGGCAACTGTCTCGCGCGCTTAAAACGGTGTATGCCAATGTGTTTGCGGGCCAGCATATGCTGGTAGTGGATGACATCAATCGAATCAGCGCAAACAAGCTGCGCATCGTCCATGGCAGATTGGAAGCCTTGAGGGATCTGGCGAATAGGGCGCTGCGACAGGCACTTAGAGAACGACTGATCCAGCAACCAGGCAACGGCCATACTGTCACAAGTCAATAAGAGGAACAAAGAAATGAGCCGATCCACGACCGCTGCTGTTCTGTCTGCCCTGATCTTGCCGGGGGCGGGTCATATCTATCTGAAGCAAGCTGGGCGCGGCATGGCGTTGATCGCGGTGAGCCTGGCGTGTCTGTGGGTCATCATTGCCCAGGCCATGCAGCAAGCTTCGGCGGTTCTGGCACAACTGGAGTCCGAAGGTGTCATGCCGGATGCAGGCCAGTTTGCCGGGATGGTCTCCCGTGCCTCGAAT
>JANJUT010000204.1 GCA_024710445.1 Thiobacillus sp. | reverse complement strand
ACGCGCCCGGCCAGGGGGCACAAACCCCCCCTAACTGGGCAGAACAACCCGGTTTCCGGTTTGTCCCGCCCCGCGCGCGCCAAATCGGCAGCGCTGAAGGGGACAAAAACCGACCGACCGCACGCACTGAGCCGTCATGTCCTAGCACAGGTGCCCGATCAGGTTCCCCTTGTGTGTCGCCGAGAAGCGCAGTCAGCCGGGGATAAGAGGGGCCGGGTGTCTGAGCTCCGCAGTGAGCCGCGTTTTGTGCGGCTCGCCAGGGCGAGTTCCTGCCCCGCCCCGGTTGGCGAGCATCGCAGGGGAGCCGAAGGCCGACACACCAGGGGTGGCTTTTTCTTTGGGTACTTTCTTTTGGCCACGCAAAAGAAAGTACCTCGCCCACAGGCGAAACGCGAAGCCATAGCGAGGCACTCAGGATTCAACATTTCCAAGAGGCCTATATGAAATTCCGCCTCTACCGTTACCACCCCGAGTCCTGCAAAAAACCCTTCATGCAGGACGTCGAACTCGACATCGAACCCGCCGGCAAGATGCTGCTCGATGCGCTTCTGGCGATCAAGGCACAGGACGAAACCTTGTCCCTGCGCCGTTCCTGCCGCGAAGGGGTGTGCGGATCGGATGCGGTCAATGTCAACGGCAGGAACCGGCTGGCGTGCATCACGCCCTTGTCCGAACTGAAGCAGCCGATCGAGGTGCGGCCGCTGCCGGGCCTGCCGGTGATCCGTGACCTGATCGTGGACATGGAGCCGTTCTTCAAGCAATACCGCTCGATCAAGCCCTGGCTGATCAACGGCGAACCCGAGCCCGAGGTGGAGCGCCTGCAAAGTCCGGAAGATCGCACACTGCTTGATGGTGCCTACGAATGCATCCTGTGTGCCTGCTGCACAACCTCGTGTCCGTCTTTCTGGTGGAACCCTGACACGTTTGTCGGGCCGGCCGGCTTGTTGCAGGCCTATCGCTTTATTGCCGACAGCCGCGACGAGGCGATGTCCGAGCGTCTCGACAATCTGGAGGACCCGTATCGGCTATACCGCTGCCGGGGCATCATGAATTGCGTTGATGCCTGCCCCAAGGGATTGAACCCAACAGCGGCGATCGGGCGCATCAAGTCGCTGCTGGTGAAAAGGCGTGTCTGATGCGTTGAACTGGCGCTGTCGCCGCGGATTGCTGGAACTCGATCTCTGGCTGGGTGGCTTTTGGGAGGCGCACCGCGCTACACTTCAACCTTGCGAGAAAGCCGCTCTGGATCGGCTCCTGACTTTGTCGGACATGGAAATTGTAGACCGGCTTCAAGGCCGCCTGCCTGCGGGTGATCCCGACCTTGAAGCGCTGATCGGGCGTCTACAGCATTATCGAACTGCATTAATTTTGGAATCACGATGAAAAAAACCGTCACCCTTACATTCAGCGACGGCAGTCCTTCGATCGAACTGCCGGTCGAGCAGGGCACCTACGGCAAGCCGGTGATCGATATCCGCACGCTCGGCACGCACGGCTATTTCACGCACGATCCCGGCTTTACGGCCACTTCAAGCTGTACGTCCGGCATGACGTATATCGATGGCGATGAGGGCCTGCTGTATTACCGCGGTTATCCGATCGAGCAGCTGGCATATCAGTCGGACTACATGGAAGTCTGCTACCTGCTGATGCACGGTGAGTTGCCGACGGCTGACCAGAAAATGGCATTCGAGCAGTCGATCCGCCATCACAGCCTGCTGCACGACCAGATGGAAAACGTGTTCCGGGGGTTTCGCCGCAGCGCACACCCGATGGCCGTGATGATCGGGGTGACCGGCGCCATGTCGGCCTTCTACCATGAAGGCAACGACCTGTTCGACCCCCGGCATCGCGAAATCGTCGCACACCGGCTGATTGCCAAGATCCCCACGGTGGCGACCTGGGCCTACAAATTCAATGAAGGCCAGCCTTTCGTGTACCCGCAGAACCGGCTGTCCTATGCCGAGAATTTCATGCACATGATGTTCTCGACACCATGCGAGCCCTACGAGCCTAACCCGGTGCTGGCGCGTGCGCTGGATCGCATTTTCATCCTGCATGCCGATCACGAACAGAATGCTTCGACCTCGACCGTGCGACTGGCGGGTTCCAGCGGCGCCAACCCGTATGCATGCATCGCAGCCGGCATGGCCTCGCTGTGGGGCCCCCTGCATGGGGGCGCCAACGAGGCAGTGCTGAAGATGCTCGACGAAATGGGCGATGTGTCGCGCATTCCCGACTACATCAAGCGTGCCAAGGACAAGAGCGACGGCTTCCGCCTGATGGGTTTTGGCCACCGCGTCTACAAGAACATGGACCCGCGCGCGCGCATCATCCGCGAGACCTGCTACGAGGTGCTGGACGAACTCGACCTGCGCGACGATCCGCAATTCAGGATGGCGATGGAACTCGAGCGCATCGCGCTGGAAGACGACTATTTCATCGAACGCAAGCTCTATCCCAATGTCGATTTCTATTCCGGCATCATCTTCCGTGCCATGGGCATTCCCCCCAGCATGTTCACCGTGATGTTCGCCCTGGCGCGAACATCGGGCTGGGTGGCGCAGTGGAATGAAATGCTGTCCGATCCCGCGCACAAGATCGGGCGCCCGAGGCAACTCTACACCGGCCCGGCGCGTCGTGAGTTCGTGCCACTGGACCAGCGCGGAGCCTGAGCACCCAGGGCATGGCAGACCGATACAGCGGATTGAATTCCCATGAGTGCATCTGACTGGAACCTGACCTCACCGCTCTATGCAGGCAATGCGGCCTATCTGGCGCAATTCGACGACACGGTGCTGGCGCCATGGCTGAACCAGCCGGTGCCCGGCGCGGCCGTGGCGTCGGATGTCGCTCAAGTGGCCGTGTTGCGGCTGATCAATGCCTATCGCTACCTGGGTGTGGGCAAGGCCGAGCTGGACCCGCTGCGGCGCTTTGAACCCCCACCCACTCCCGAGCTTGATCCCGCGCACTATGGCCTGACCGATGCTGACCTGAGCCGCGAATTCGAGACCGGTTCGCTGTTCGGCGTCGAGCGCACCACGCTGGCCGATATCCTGCAGCGCCTGAAAAATGCGTATTGCGGCCACGTTGGGGCCGAATACATGCACATCAGCGATGTGGCGCGCAAGCGCTGGCTGCAGGAGCGCATCGAAAGCGCGCAGGGACGGTTTGGCGTATCCAGGACGCTCAAGCTGCAAATGCTGAAGCGGCTGACCGATGCCGAAACCCTGGAAAAATTCCTGCATACCCGCCATGTCGGGCAGAAGCGTTTCTCGCTGGAAGGCGGCGAAAGCCTGATTCCGCTGCTCGACCAGGTGATTGCGCGCAGTGCGCGCCATGGCGCCAAGGAAATCGTGATGGGCATGGCGCATCGCGGACGGATCAACGTGCTGGCCAACATCATGGGCCGTTCGCTGAAAAGCCTCTATGAAGAGCCGCTCAACGGTGAGCCCGGCTCGCCGCTGTCGGGCGACGTCAAATACCACCAGGGATTTTCCACCGACATCGCGACGGAACATGGCCCGGTTCACCTGGCTTTGGCATTCAATCCCTCGCACCTTGAAATCGTTCACCCCGTGGTGCGCGGCTCGGTGCGTGCACGCCAGGACCGGCGTGGCGATGTGCTGGGCTACGAGGTGCTGCCGGTGATCCTGCACGGCGATGCGGCGCTGTCGGGGCAGGGCGTGGTGATGGAAAGCCTCAACATGTCGCAGACGCGCGGTTTCCGCAATGGCGGCGCGATCCATGTGGTGATCAATAACCAGATCGGTTTCACCACGTCCGACCCGCGCGACGTGCGCTCGACGCTGTATTGCACCGATGTTGCCAAAATGGTCGAAGCGCCGGTGCTGCACGTCAACGGCGACGATCCCGAGGCGGTGGCCTTTGCCGTGCAAACCGCAGTGGATTTCCGCTACACCTTCCATCGCAGCTGCTTCATCGACCTGGTGTGCTATCGCCGCCATGGCCACAACGAACAGGACGAACCGCTGGCCACCCAGCCGATGATGTACCGGCGCATCCAGGCGCACCCCAGCACGCGCGTACTGTATGCGCAGAAACTGGTGGACGAAGAGGTGCTGACCCAGGCGCAGGCCGACGACATGGTCGATGTCTGCCGCGAACGCCTGGAGCATGGCGAATCGCTGAGCGCGCCGGCATTGTCCGATTTCAAGCAGATTTTCGGCACCCACTGGGGACGTTTCAACAGCGGCCAGATAGACGAAGTGGACACGGCCGTACCGGCCAGTCGTCTGGACTTTCTGGGTGAGCGCATCACCACGCTGCAACACGAGATCGAACTGCATTCCCGCGTGCAAAAGGTGCTGGACGATCGCCGCAGGATGCGTGCAGGCGAGTTGCCGGTGGACTGGGGTTATGCCGAACACCTGGCGTATGCCAGCCTGCTTGATGCCGGGGTGAACGTGCGGGTCTCGGGCCAGGATTCCGCGCGCGGCACCTTCTTTCACCGCCATGCCGTGTGGCACGACCAGAAGCGCGAACGGCGCCAGAGCGGCGTCTATGTACCGCTTGATCACATTCACGACCAGCAGGGCAATTTCACCATCATCGATTCGCTGCTGTCGGAAGAAGCGGTGCTGGCATTCGAGTATGGCTATGCCACCGCCGATCCCGACACCCTGGTGGTATGGGAAGCGCAGTTCGGCGACTTCGCCAATGGCGCGCAGGTGGTGATCGACCAGTTCATCGCCAGCGGCGAGGCCAAATGGGGACGCCAGTGCGGCCTGACCCTGCTGCTGCCGCATGCGTTTGAAGGGCAGGGTCCCGAGCATTCTTCCGCGCGCCTCGAACGCTTTCTCCAGTTGTGCGCGCAGGACAACATCCAGGTTTGCGTGCCGACGCTGCCCGCACAGATGTTCCACCTGCTGCGGCGACAAATCATTCGCCCAAGCCGAAAGCCGCTGGTGATCATGAGCCCCAAGGGCCTGCTGCGGCACCCTTCGTCCACGTCCTCGCTGGAGGATCTTGCCACCGGCGCATTCCGGCCGGTCATCGACGATCCACGCGCGCCGCGCACGGCCCGGCGCGTGGTGGCGTGCAGTGGCCGTGTCTGGTTCGATCTCGAAGCGGCCCGGAACTCGCGTGGGCTGGACGACGGGATTGCGCTGGTTCGCGTGGAGCAGTTGTATCCTTTCCCCGAGGAAGCGCTCCGCCAGGTCCTGAATGCTTATCCGGACGCGCGCACCTTTGTCTGGGCCCAGGATGAGCCGATGAATCAGGGCGCGTGGTATCAAACGCAGCACCACCTCAATCACTGCGCACCCAGCCCCTATCGTTTCCATTACGCCGGCCGGCCACCGGCCGCCGCACCCGCGTCGGGCTATTTGTCGCGCCATCGCGCCGAACTGGAAGCCCTGCTGAACGACGCGCTGGAGAATCCCTATGAAAATTGAAGTGCGCGTGCCAACCCTGTCCGATTCGGTTGCCAGCGGCACCTTGCTGCCATGGCGCAAGCAGCTGGGCGAGAATGTTGCGCGCGACGAAACCCTGGTCGATCTCGAAACCGACAAGGTCATCATGGAAATTCCGGCGCCGGCATCCGGCACGCTGATCGAACTGCGCCAGGCCGAAGGGGCGGTGGTCAAGGCGGATGAAGTCGTGGCGGTGATTGAAACGGGTGAGCAAGCCGGAGAAGTCCCGCCCCCGGTCAAACCGGTACAGCCTGTCGTTGCGCAGCCTGATACGACCAAGGCTGCAAGCCCCACGCCCGTACACCACCCCAAAGTATCGCCTTCGCAAACGCTCAAGCCCAGCCAGCCGCGTCCCGCTGAACCCGCACCCGTCGTGACCGCCGGCGAAAGCCGCCGCGAACCGATGTCGCGCCTGCGTCAGCGCGTGGCCGAGCGCCTTGTCGCCGCACAGCATACGGCCGCCATGCTCACCACCTTCAACGAGGTGAACATGCAGCCGGTGAACGAACTGCGCCAGCGTTTCAAGGCGGAATTCGAGACCCGGCACGGCGTCAAGCTCGGCTACATGTCGTTTTTTGTGCGGGCCGTGTGCCAGGCCATGCAACAGTTTCCGGTCGTCAATGCGGCCATCGAAGGAGATGACATCGTCTGGCATGGCGATATCGATATCGGGATCGCCATTTCCAGCCCGCGCGGGCTGGTGGTACCGATCCTGCGCCGTGCCCAGACCCTGTCGTCAGCCGGGATCGAGTCGGCCATCGCCGACCTGGGCCAGCGCGCACGCGAAGCCAGACTGACGCTCGAAGACCTCTCGGGCGGCACGTTCTCCATCACCAATGGCGGGGTGTTCGGCTCATTGCTGTCCACGCCCATACTCAACCCGCCGCAGTCGGCCATACTTGGCATGCATACCATCCAGGAACGCCCCATCGCCGAAAATGGCCAGGTGGTGATACGCCCCATGATGTATCTGGCATTGACCTATGACCACCGCTTGATCGATGGCCGCGATGCGGTGCAGTTTCTCGTCGCGCTCAAAGCGGCGCTGGAAACGCCGGATGGGCTTTTGTCGGCGAACGGATAAATGGAAACTCGCTTGAATCATGACAGTTGAATCCAAAAGAAATCCCGCAGACCAGCCAGGAGACAATCTGGTCGAGGTCACCGACCTGCATTTCTCGTATGAAAACAACCCGGTACTCAAGGGTGTCAATCTCGTCATTCCGCGCGGCAAGATCGTGGCCATTCTAGGGGTGAGCGGGTGCGGCAAGACCACGCTGCTGCGACAGATGGGCGGCCAACTCCAGCCTTCGCGCGGCCGCGTGACCTTCAACGGCAAAGTGATCCACGAGTTGAGCAATAAAGCGCTCTACGCGATGCGGCGCAAGATGGGCATGATGTTCCAGGTCAGCGGCCTGTTCACCGACCTGTCGGTGTTCGACAACATCGCCTATCCCATGCGCGAACATACCGATCTGCCGGAAGACGTGATTCATGATCTGGTGCTGATGAAGCTGCATGCCGTAGGCTTGCGTGGTGCGCATGACATGCAAACAGGCGAACTGTCGGGCGGGATGGAACGGCGGGTTGCGCTGGCGCGGGCGATCGCACTCGATCCCGCACTGATCATGTATGACGAGCCCTTTGCCGGACTCGACCCGATTTCGCTCAATACCGTTGCCAACCTGATCCGGCGTCTCAACGACACGCTCGGATTGACCTCGGTTGTGGTGACATATGACGTGTCGGAATCACTCAAGGTGGCCGATTATGTCTACTTCATCCATGACGGCGTGGTGGTCGCCGAGGGCGACGCCGCCACGATGCAGGATGCGACCGATCCGTTCGTGCATCAGTTCGTTCATGCGGAACCCGACGGCCCCGTCGCGTTCCAGTACCCGAGCCGGCCGTTTCCGGACGAGTTGGGTATCCCGTCAGTCTAGACCTGGCCGTACGCCGGTTTCCGCCTTGCGGCAAGGCAGTTCAGTTAAGCGAAAAATTACCGTTATTAACCCGAATCAGGCCTGATTCAATTCAGGCATGGGCCAATAACGAAGCGTACGGTGAGCAAGCGTGAATCAACCTTCAGTTCAAATCAAAGATGCCTTTATTGACTATGGCGAGTTGCGCGCGCTGGTGGTGGACGATTACCCCGGCATGCGAAATGCCCTGCGCCTGACCCTGACCAACTTTGGCATTAGAAAAATCCAGCTGGCAGGCAATGCGGCTGAGGCTATCTTTCAGGTCAAAAGCAAACCCTGCGACTTTATTCTGTGCGACTACAACCTGGGCGATGGCCGCGATGGCCAGCAACTGCTGGAAGAACTTCGCCACAGCAACCTGATTTCGCCTGAAACCGTTTTCATCATGGTGACAGCCGAATCCTTTTACGAAAAAGTGGTTGCCACGGCTGAACTGGCGCCTGACGATTACATGATCAAGCCGTTCAGCGCTGAAGTGTTGCATAGTCGTCTCGAGAGTGTGCTGCAACGCAAGCGGGCCTTTCATGATGTTCACAGGCATCTTCTTGCCCATAACCTGGAAGCAGCCATTCTGGCCTGCGACGAAATCATCCGTAGCCGTCCAAAATACATGGTGGATGCACTGCGTTTCAAGGGCGAGTTGCTGGTGACACTGGAACGGTTCACCGAAGCAGAAGTGCTCTATCAGCAAATCATCAAGATGCGCGCCATACCCTGGGCACGACTAGGCCTGGCCCGCACGTTACATATGCAAAAGAAGGACGAGGCCGCCGAGGAAGAGTTGCGTGATGTACTGGAGCAAGCGCCGGAAATGGTGGCTGCGTATGATCTTTTGTCAGAAGTTTGCCTGTCCAAGAAAGATGCGGCAGCCGCCCAGGCTGCGTTGCTGCAAGGCGTGGCCATTTCCGGAAAAACCGTTCGTCGCCAGCAGAAGCTTGGTGAGGTCGCGCTCGCCAATGGCGATCTCGACACTGCGCGGACCGCATTTACCCATGCTCTGGAAAAAGGCCGTCATTCCATTTTCATTACGCCCAGCGATTTTGGAAACCTGTGCCGGGTGCAACTGGAGCAGGGCGACCTCAAGGCGGTTGCCGACACGCTGAGGAAAAACAAAAGTTCGCTGCAGGATAGTCCGGAAGGACAGCTGGTTATGGCGGTGACGCAGGGCATGGCCTGTATCCAGGACGGCAAGCTGCAGGAAGCGGCCAAGGTCCTGGATGCCGCAGGAGCCTTGCGTGCTGCGGGTACACGTGGCGATGATCAGCTGGTTCTGGACATGGCCCGGGTCTGCATGGCAACAGGCCGCCTGGATGAAGCCGACGGCCTGGTATCGGAGGTGGCGCGCAACTCGCACGACAGCGAGGCGCTTCTGGCCAAGGCCAAACGTATCTATGAAGAGGCTGGGCGCAGCGATGCCGGGGCAGCGGTACTGTCCGATGCTACTTCAGGGGTACGCAAGCTGAACAACGAAGGCGTGGTGCTGGCGCAGCGGGGCGATTATCAGTCTGCGGTTGAGAAACTGCTGACTGCCTGCGATGAGGCCCCCTATAACCCGCGCATCATGATGAACACCGTGTGGGTAATACTCAAATATCTCGACGAATCCGGCATGGACGAAAAACGGCTTGAGTATGCCCGGCATTATCTGGCGGAGGCTGGCCGGCAGGCACCTGATCATCCGCGCCTGGCCGGATTGAGGCTCCAGCTCAAGGAAATAGAGAAGCGGTTCGGTATTCAGAGGGCGGCACAGGCATGAAACTCGACGATACAGGCTTCTACGCCGCCCTGATTCACGAATTGAAGAACAATCTCGGGTTGCTGGCGATGACCATCGACCAGATTCCGGCCCAGAATGAGCCGGTGCATAACGAAGCAGTCGATGCTGCGCGCCTGCTGTGCCAGGGCGTAATCGGGCGATTGCAGCAGGCCTTGTTCATCTACAAGGTCAGTCAGCAACAGATGCACCCGGCAATCAATGCCTACTCCACACAAGACCTGGTTCATGAAATCAGCGAACAGGCCGTTGCCCTGTCACGGGGACAGCTCAAGATCGAGGTCGATATCCATCCCGATGTACCGGCAATCTGGTTTCTGGATCGCGATCTGATCGAAATGGCCCTGATCAACGCCATTCACAATTCCCTAGCCTACGCGCGCTCGACCATCCGTATCGAGGCCACCATGCTGGATGGTTGCCTGGCGCTGACGGTACGCGACGACTCGGAGGGCTATCCGGAACATGTCCTCAACAGCGTGGCAACCAATACGCCGTATCGTTCAACCGGGACAGGCCTGGGGCTGCAGTTCGCCAGGCTGATTGCGCAAAGCCACGACAATCAGGGACGTACAGGCGAACTCCGACTGCACAATGACCAGGGCGCGGTTTTTTGTCTGGTCCTGCCGTAATCCGGCTATTTACTCCGCAAGCAGCGTAACCGAGGCCTCGGCCGTCTGCCTGTCGATCAGGAACTGCACCACGCAGTGTTCATTTTGCTCGTCGATGGGCGAGGGGTCGTCGGCACAATTGCAGCCCGCGATCACCCCTTTGTAGAAAATCCCGGCCTTGACCCGGACGACTCCGGCTTCTTCGGCCACACTCAGGATCATGGCCTGGATCGGGCCGCCTGAAACACGACTGCTGGCAACCAGGCCTTGTTGCAGGGGAAGGTGACGCTCATCCAGTGCCGCAATCTCCTGCTTCAGGGATTCCTCGAATCCCGGCGTATTCCACGCAGCCATCGATTTCGAAAAGCGGATCATGGTTTCAGTGTGCGCTTGCGCAGTTCGAGATACACCAGCAGCAACACCAGCACCGGGCCTGCAAAACCAATCAGGAACGGTGCAAAGCCTGCCAGGCGCTCAAAACCGCTGACCTCTGCCGTCCAGGCATGCCAGATCAGGTAGGCAAGCGGGATGATCGTGAACAGGATGGTGGGCAGCAGAAACCAGACTGAATTCCTGCCGCCGGCTCGGGCCAGACGGGCGGAAAAAAACGAAACGGCGGCCACGACCACGGCAGACACTGCGCCCCATGCCATGCCGAATGCGCTTGCGATCAGCGTGCCGATCTGAAAAACAAGCAGCATCACGATGACCGAGGCGACCAGGTATCTGAGGGTTTTGTCCGACATGCGTGACTCCAGTGAGAAATATCCATAAGCATGATGCTCTGTTCAACCTGGATCAGTCCGCGCTTGAGTCGATCCAGATCCACGACGGGGCTTGTCCTGTGATTTTCCATGAGAAGGACAGGCCATCCAAGCGGCCATACCCACAGGATCATCGGCACGCTCACGGCCAGCACGATGATCTCCAGCGTCAGACCCAAACGCCAGTAATCGCCGAAGCGGAATCCACCCGGTCCGAGGATAAGCGTGTTGTTCTGATGGCCGATGGGGGTCAGGAAGGCGCAGGACGCGCCCACCGCGACGGCCATCAGGAAGGCATCGGCATTGACTCCGAGATGGTTGGCGGTGCTGATGGCTATCGGACACATCACCGCAGCCGTGGCCGCATTGTTCATCATGTCCGACAGGAACATGGTCACCAGCAGTATCACCACCAGTCCGGCGATGGCGTATCCCCGGGCCACGTTATCCAGAAAAACCCGGGCGATCATGTCGGCCGCGCCGGTGGTCGCCATCGCGTCGGCAACCGGCAGCATGGCTCCCAGCAGCAGGATGACCGGCCAGTCGACTGCGTTATAAACCGAGCGCAAGGGCACCACCCCCAATGCCACAAAAGCGAGCGCGGCGGCTGCAAACGCAACTGCCACCGGCAGCAGGCCCAGCGCCGTGGCCATCACGGCGACCAGCATCACCAGCGTGGCCGTGAGTGCCTGGCCTTTTTTGGGCACCCGGATATCGCGCGTGGCCAGCGGCAAACAGCCAAACTGGGCGGCAAAACCGGACAGCGATTCAGCCGCGCCCTGCAGCAGCAGCACATCGCCCGCCCGGATACGGGCCGATCGCAGGCGCTTGATGGTGCGGCGCCCCTGACGGGAGATGGCCAGCAGATTGATGCCATAGCGGCTACGCAGATCGATGTCGGTGGCAGAGCGGTTCACCAGTGCCGCATTGGGCATGACCACCAGTTCCTGAATCACCACCTCGTCGGCACCGGATTTTTCCCTGGGGGATTCTTCAACTGGCGGGGCGTTGCCAGCCGGTTTGTCCTCATCAACCTGCGTATCCGCTTCTGCTGCCGCGGCTTCATCGGCATTCGAGGGCACGTCTTCTTCAAGCTGGAGTCCCAGACTGGTGAGCACCGATGCCAGCGATTCGGGCTCGACCTCGATTACCAGAATATCGCCATCCCGCAATATGCGCCCCGGATTCGGGGCGGACAGGCGGACTTCGTGGCGCACCAGACCCACGATCTGCGCATCGGTGTCGTCAAGCATGTGCTCCACGTCTCGCAGCGACTGGTTGACCGCCTTGCTGCCCTCGACGATCCGGACTTCGCTGAGATAGGCCCCCGACTCGAAGCTGCCGAGTTCGGTCTGCTTGCGGGCGGGCACCAGGCGACAGCCCACCAGGCCCACAAAAAGGATGCCGAGGCCCGCCACCGCCACGCCCACCGGCGAGAAGTCGAACATGGAAAACGGGCCCATCCCGGTTGTTTCGCGATAGCCCGAGACGATCAGGTTGGGCGGCGTACCGATCAGCGTGGTCATCCCGCCCAGAATCGAGCCAAAGGACAGCGGCATCAGCACCTTGCCCACGGGCAGGTCATGCCTGGCCGCCATCTGGATCGCGATCGGCATCAGCAGTGCCAGCGCGCCCACATTGTTCATGAAGCCCGACAACAGGGCGGCCAGGCTGATCAGCGCCAGAATGCTGAGTCGGGGTCCCGCCGCAGTGGGCAGCAGGCGCCTGGTCAGCCCATCCACCGCCCCTGAAATCTGCAGGCCGTAACCCAGCACCAGCACGCAGGCAACCGTGATCACCGCCGGGTGGCCGAATCCGGCAAAGGCTTCCCTGCCGGGCACCAGCCCCGCGAACACGCAGGCCAGCAACGCGCCCAGTGCGACCATGTCATGCCGCCAGCGGCCCCACAGGAACATGCCCATGGTGGCGAGCAGCACGACAATGATGGCAATCTGCGCGTAGGTCATAGCAGGGCAGCAGGAGGCGGATTCATCCGGGTGGCTCGCTGTTTCATGCGTCCGGCATGCCGTTAACGACCCTGTTGCGGCCGGCCGCTTTGGCACGATACAGATTGTCATCGGCCACATGAACCAGGCGCTCGATGTTGTCGACATCCTGACCCAGGCTGGCCACACCGATGCTGACCGTGAGCCTGATTTCATCAGGCACATCCGGCAGCTTGAAAGCCGCCAATTCAACCTGCTTGCGCAAACGTTCAGACAATCCGGTTGCATCCGGCAGGGGCGTGTATGGCGCAACAACCAGAAACTCTTCGCCGCCGTAGCGCGCCACGTAGTCAGACTCGCGCACTGTCTCCGAGATGATCTCGCCCAGGGACACCAGCGCGCGGTCGCCGGCCTGGTGGCCAAACTGATCGTTCACTGGCTTGAAATGGTCGATATCGATCATCATGATCGAAAGAGGCAGCGAGTAGCGATGTGCGGTGGCGATGTCTTCGTTTAACCGGCGATCCAGATAACGCCGGTTAAACAAGCCCGTCAGGGAATCCGTGATGGTTTCGCGCTCCAGCAGCGTGATGCGCATCACATCCGACATCGTCTGCAGCGAAAGTGTCGCGGTCAGCCAGACGAAGCACGCGCCGAGAAAGAAGATGGCCGGAACAATCAGATCAATCGGTTTTGAGTGATTACCCCAGAAAACATTGGCATAGGCAAGATAGCCGACGAAAAACAGCACGATCATGGCCAGCATGGCATACCAGCGGCTGCGCAGGGGGCCGGGGGGCAAGCTTGCAATCAACTGCCGGATGGGCAGCAGCGCGATCAACTGGATGATGGCACCTGAAAAAACGAGACCCAATGCCAGAGGCGTAATCACAGTGCGCGTCTCCTGGACTCTTTGCGAGAATACCGAACCGTCTGCGTTTGCATGAATGCCTCTATGGCACAGGGACCAGTGTGAACGATTCGGCCTGATGCATCAACATCAACG
Organism: Thiobacillus sp.; assembly: GCA_024710445.1. Classification (GTDB taxonomy): domain Bacteria; phylum Pseudomonadota; class Gammaproteobacteria; order Burkholderiales; family Thiobacillaceae; genus Thiobacillus. Next base: position 1,005 of record JANJUT010000204.1, on the reverse strand, counting down.
CAATTGGCCGTTTCAGTTCGCTTTATTATTTGGCAATTTAATGACGGGACTGGCCGCGTCCGGGCGGATAGCGCCACCAGGCGACCATAACAAGCAGCCCGAACACCGTGTACGCGGCAACAAAGACCCAGGGCGGTGCCTCGTAGAACAGCATCCGCTGAATCCAGTGCTCGATGAACCCCTCACTGTAAGCCGCCGAACCGGCCTGTGTGCGTAGCCATGACTCCAGCGAGGTGAGCGGGCAGACGACCCCCAGCCATGACTCGGCAACGACAAAGCCGATTGCCGCAAGGTGCGCAACGCGAAACCCAAGCGCATTCACCCACCGCCAGGCCAGCAGATTGCCTGCAACGACAAGCACCAGCCCGCCCACAATGAACAGGACAACGGCAAAGTGGATAAACAGCACAGCATCTGCAAGCAATGCGGTTGGCAGTGCCAGGTTCATTTTGGCGGCAATCTGAAAATAACAGGCACAGTGTAGTTTTATCGTACAACGTCCGCGCTGACTAGCGGATTGAGCATTTCCCGGGAACCGGATAGATCACAAGCAATGTGCCCGTTGGCGATGGAAAGCTCTTGTATGAACGCGCAAATGCGGTCGACGTACTGGAAGCACGTCCAGAGTATGCAGCAGTTGCCAAAGCTGCTTTCGGTCATCAATCGGCGCTTGTTCCATTGCGACCTCTAACCGTAGAGCTAACCGGCGCTGCGCGGCTTTATCGCGCAGCGTCTAGCGACCGAAGGGAGCGAGGTTGGCCGCAGCGCACGGCAGCGAGTGTGATGGCATAACCAGCCTACAATACCAAACCGAAGCCACTGACGGCCAGTCCCGCTTGACTGCCATGTTAGAGAACTTAGTTCGGCGTCGTGATGCCAAGGAACTTGGTTTCCTGCGTGGTTTTATCTAGCAAGAGCACAACAAGATCAAGCTTTTTGGTATTGCGCGCCAATTCGATTAGAAATGATGTGGGATATTGTTGCCTGTCTATTCTCAAGCATTGA
>JANJUT010000198.1 GCA_024710445.1 Thiobacillus sp. | reverse complement strand
AGGGCATGAGGCATGGCCTGCTCCACTGCAACTGCCCACCGCGTCCCGGAGGGCAGGAAAACAGCCGAACGAATGGTCAGGCGGCACGCCGGAACATCGGAAAACAGCGCCAGAATTTCGTGCGCGGTATGCCATCGTGCGCCCCGGTAAGCCCCGCTTCCGCCGTTCTTTCCCTTGTCCCGGTAAAGCAGGCTGGATCGGTTCAGCCAGCCGATGACGAAGCTGCGCCGTGCCACACGCACGATTTCGGCGACGGCCCTTTGCTCGTCGGCCGCAAAGCAGAGCGCGGCAATGGAGAGCACATGGTCGAAGCGGGCGTCGGGGAACGGCAGTGCCTGGGCATCGCCCGCCACCCAGCGTATGGCCGGGTCGCTGTGGGCGCGAGCATAGGCCAGCCATTCCTGATCGGAATCAAGGCCGGTGGCTTGCAGGCCCTGCCGGGCGAAGCGGCGCGTGAACCAGCCGGTCCCGCAGCCGACATCGAGCAGGTGTGCGCCCGGCCTTGCACTCAGTAGCCGCGAGGCCAGACGGAATTCGGTTTCGCCGATCCAGCGGCCGCGCGGGGTGTCATACCAAGCATCGTAGCTGGCTGGATTCATCGAGTCGGCTCCAGCCGGCTTGTTGGTACTTGGGAGATCGGCTTCAAACCGCTGGCGCTGCCCGGCACAATTGGCGTTCGATGCCGATGGTCGCGATCAGCGCAGCGAGCAGAAGGGGAACCACTGCCAGATTCAGCGTGATCCAGCCGAAGCGATCATAAAGCCAGCCTGCCGAGAGGCTGGCCAGCGCCACCAGACCGAAGACGGCGAATTCGTTCACCGCCTGAATCTTCAATTGCTCGGCAGGCCGATAGGTCTGGGTCAGCAGCGTCGTGCCGCCGATAAAGGCAAAATTCCAGCCGACACCGAGGAACACCAGTGCCGACAGGAAATGCAGGAACTCGACACCGGACAAGGCCAGCACCACGTTGCCGAGCAGCAGAACGAATCCAATTTGCATGATGCGCGGTGCGCCATAGCGCTTGATCAGCGAGCCGGTGAAGAAGGATGGCGCGAACATGCCGACCACGTGCCACTGGATGACCGGCGTCACGCTTGTTCCCGGCAAGCCGCAGCCCAATATCGCCAACGGGGTTGCCGTCATCACCATGATCATGACGGCATAGCCGATCGCGGCACCGAAGATCGAAACCCGCAGGGCGGGCTGGCTCAGGATTTCGCGGAGCGAGCGTGATATGCCGTCGTGCGCGGCGGTCACCCTGGGCAAGTGGAGGCGTGAGATCAGAATCAATGCAATGAGGCTCAAGGCAGCCTGCGTCAGATAGGAACCGACAAATATCTGCCCCCCGATCCAGTCGCGCCCCCATTGTCCGAGCTGGGGGCCGAGGAAGGCCGCAACCACGCCGCCGGCCACTACCAGGGAAATGGCTTTGCTGGCCTGGCCCGGACCGCCCGCCTCGACCGCAGCGAAACGGTAGTAGTTGGCAAAGCCCTGATAGCTGCCGAGTAAAAAGTGTCCGGCGACGAAGACTGAAAAAGACCATTCGTGGAGCGCATAGGCACACAACAGGCTACCGGCAATGCCCAGCAGCGCGCCGATCAGAAAGCCCCGACGCCGCCCATGCCGGCGCATGAGCATGGACGCGGGCAGTGATGCAATGGCGGTGCCGATCACCATGACGGCAATGGGAAGCGTCGCCAGTCCCTTGTCGGGCGCGAGCATGCCGCCGAGGATCGCAGCGAGCGCCATCGACAGGACAATGGCCGACAGCATCAAGGCCTGGCTCATGGCCAGGATCAGGATGTTGCTACGCGAGGTGGTCGGCATCATGGTGGTCGTCATGGCATGGATCGTCACCCTCCGATAACACTCTTGAACAGAATATACGTGGCCACCACCACCAGAAACCAGGCGAAGGCTTTTTTCAGGGTGTCATGCGAGATGTGTGACGACAGGTGCGCGCCGGCAAAACTGCCGAGCACCGTGACGCCGGTGAAGGCGGCCATCAGGGCATAGTCGATCGGCACGCCACCCATGTAGCCGGCGAAACCGGCATAGGACTTGGCGGCGACAATAGCGAGCGAGGTGCCCACTGCCTGCTTCATCGGAATGCCGGAGAGCAGAACCAGGGCTGGCACGATCAGGAAGCCGCCTCCCACGCCCACCAGTCCGGTGAGTATGCCGACGCCGATGCCGTGCAGGGCGATGCGTCCCATGCAGGGCGAGAAAAAATGGTGGCAATGGCTGATGACAGCTGACCCGTCGGATGTGACGACCAGTTCGTCTCCCGACGATGCCGCAACAGACTGTTCCGGTTTCAATCTGGCAGGACGCAGCATGCGCCAGGCGGCGGCAACCATCACCAGGGCGAACAAGCCGAGCTGAATCACCACGGGTGTCTGCAGGCCCAGCCGCGCGCCGGCGAAGGTGCCCATTACGCCAAACAGGCCGAACACCAGCGCAACGCGCATCACCACATTGCCGCGCCGCCAGTGATACAGGGTCGTGATGGTGGCGGTGACCCCCACCACGCCCAGGCTCATGGCGATGGCCGATTTCGGCGCCACGTCGAGCAGGTACATCAGCGCCGGCAGGGCAATGATGGAGCCGCCGCTACCGAATAGCCCCAACACCATGCCGGTCGCCATGCCGGCGAGGATTGCAAGAATGTCCATGGTTGGCTCCTGTCAAATTTCAAGGATGATTGTTTCGTCGTCTGGCCGGATCAGCGGCCTGATCGAATCAGTGCCCGGCCGGTTTGCCGGAATTGGCGCTGGCGCGGGCATTGGCCTCGAAGCCCCCCTTGGCTTTCCAGCCCTCGATGCCGTCCTGCAACACTTTCACGTTGTCGTGGCCGAGCAGGCGCAGGGCGAAAACGGCTTGAGCGGACAGCGAGCCGGAATTGCAATACATCACCACCATGCGGTCCTTCGGTAGTTCGGCACGCCGTGCCACTGCCTGGCGCCAGTCGATATTGATCGCGCCGGGGATGTGTTCTTTGGCGAACTGGTCGGCGTCGCGCGCATCGACGATGAAAACTTTTTTCCAGTCTTCCCTCGGGATTTGTTCCGGCCAGATCAGGCTGCTGCCGTATTCGGCGAAGTCCATGTAGCCAGAGAGCGCATCGACCACGACGGGGTTGTCTTCCGCCTGGGCGGGGGCGATCAGAAAAGCGGCACTGGCCAACAGGACGCCGAGCTTGATCATATAAAGAGGTTTATTCATGCGGGTTCCTTTGTTCATCAAATCAAGACGTGGCAGGGTTATATGGCGTGGCGGAAGTTTTTGAAGGCATGGATGACCTCGCAGCCTGAGCCGATACCCCTGGCATCCATCCGATATCCAGACCGCCGGGAAAGGTGGATCAAGGACATGTAGTGCCCCGCTAAAAAATTCATAAAACATTTTTTTTACAACCCCGTTCATGTGCTAACATTCAAACGTTCGTTGGAGTATGAGATGAAAAATTCAGGAAGGCAAGTAAAAGATTTGCTGTATGCCCAGGTCGCCCGTATCGGCAAGGCCGTGTGCAGTCCCAAGCGGCTGGAGCTGATCGATTTGCTGTGCCAGGGCGAGAAACCGGTGGAACGGCTGGCAGCCGAAGCCCAGATTTCAGTCAAGCTGGCCAGCGCGCACCTGAAGGAGCTGCGGCAAGCCCATATGGTGGAAGCGCGCAAGGAAGGCAAACACGTCTATTACCGCTTGACCGGCGAGGCGGTGGCCGACTTCTGGGTGGCGATCCGCTCGCTGGCCGAAGACCGCCTTCTGGAATTGCGGGCGGCGCTGGCCAAGCTGGCCGAACACGCGCACGAACTGACCCCCATGAGCCGGGAGGAATTGCTGGCACGCGCGAAAAGCGGCGAAGTGATTGTGCTGGACGTGCGGCCGCCGAGCGAATACGTCTCCGGCCATTTGCCCTATGCGCAGTCGATGCCGCTGGACGAACTGAAGAAACGCCTGGCCGAACTGCCGCGTGACAAGCCGGTGGTCGCCTACTGTCGCGGCCCGTTCTGCCTGATGTCCAAGGAAGCGGTGGAATACCTGAACCAGGAAGGATTCCACGCCTTCCGGTTCGAGGATGGCGTGGCCGAATGGCGGGCGCATGGCCTGCCGGTGGAGGTCGCGCGTCAGGCACTCAAATCGGGTGCGGAAGGTTAAGCCCGTAGTGTGTTGTCTGTCGATGACTTCAGGAGAGCGAGATGATGAATTGGGCCGATGGATATGGATGGATGGGGTTTGGCTGGATATTCATGGCGCTCGTCTGGGCGTTGATCATCCTGGGAATCGTTGCGCTC
>JANJUT010000104.1 GCA_024710445.1 Thiobacillus sp. | reverse complement strand
CGCATGACAACTTATGGTTTATTGACTATAGATAGCGGCACTATCTTCCAGTACCTTTAGCAATTTGTGCGCCATCTGCCCGGAAGCGAACGGGCGGCACCGCCACAGGAAAACCGAGACCATCCCCGGGCAGAATGCCCTTACAAGGCCACCTTCACCACCACTTTGCGTATCAAGCCCCCGCTTACCAGCGGCGCGTGCGCATCATTTGGGAAGAACAGGCAAAACGACCCCGTCGGCGTGGCAACCCAGCTTGAGGGCGTGTCTCTGAAGAACTGGATGTCACGCGCCGCATCGTATTCCGTCGCCGGTTCCGCGCATTCGGCCAATGGTTTCCAGCCCATTTCATCCACGCCTTCCAGCACCAGCTGAATATCGATGTAGCGTCGATGACATTCCAGCTTCGCCTCGGCCCGGCTGCGGCCCGTACACGCCTCGACGATGGCGAAAATCTGCTCGCCCTGCACGGTGTGCTTGCCGGGCTCAAGCGCGTACAGATCGCTGTCGTTCAAGAAATCGAAGGCGCGCACAAACAATGGGTGCAGCCCGCGATAACGACCCGACCCGGCCAGCGTATCCAGGATCATCGCGTGTTCACCGGCTGATCGGCTTGTAGCGGATGCGCTTGGGTTTGGCGCCTTCCTCGCGCAGGCGCTTCTTCTTGTCGGCTTCGTATTCCTGATAGTTGCCGGGGAAGAACGTCACCTGCGAATCGCCCTCGAAGGCGAGGATATGGGTGGCGATGCGGTCCAGGAACCAGCGGTCATGCGAGATCACCATCACGCAGCCGGCGAATTCCAGCAACGCGTCTTCCAGCGCACGCAGGGTTTCCACGTCGAGGTCGTTCGACGGTTCGTCGAGCAGCAGCACGTTGCCGCCGGCAATCAGGGTCTTGGCCAGATGCAGCCGGCCACGCTCGCCGCCCGACAGGCTGCCGACGCGTTTTTGCTGGTCGCCGCCCTTGAAGTTGAAGCGCCCCAGATACGCGCGCGACGGGATTTCGTAGCGGCCGACGGTGAGGATATCGCGGCCTTCGGCCACTTCGTCGAACACGGTCTTGTCGGCCGCCAGCGCATCGCGGCTCTGGTCGACGTAGGCAAGTTTCACGGTCTGGCCGATCTCGACCTCACCGGAATCGGGTTTTTCCAGCCCGGTGATCATCTTGAACAGAGTCGACTTGCCCGCGCCGTTGGGACCGATGATGCCGACGATGGCGCCGGGCGGCACACTGAAAGAGAGGTCGTCGATCAGCAGACGGTCGCCGAAGGCTTTCGTCACATGATGAAACTCGATCACCTTGTCGCCCAGCCGCTCACCGACCGGGATAAAAATTTCCTGCGTTTCGTTGCGCTTCTGGTATTCGACCGAATTCAATTCCTCGAAACGCGCCAGACGCGCCTTCGACTTGGCCTGGCGCGCCTTGGGGTTCTGCCGCACCCATTCGAGTTCCTGCTTCATGGTCTTGATGCGGCCGAGTTCCTGCTTGGACTCGGTTTCCAGGCGGGCTTCCTTCTGCTCCAGCCAGCTGGTGTAGTTGCCCTTCCACGGAATGCCGTGACCACGGTCGAGTTCGAGAATCCACTCGGCGGCGTTGTCGAGGAAGTAGCGGTCGTGCGTCACCGCGACGACCGTCCCCGGATAGCGCACCAGGAACTGCTCCAGCCAGTCGACCGATTCGGCGTCGAGGTGGTTGGTCGGCTCGTCGAGCAGCAGCATGTCGGGATTGGACAGCAGCAACTGGCACAGCGCGACGCGGCGCTTCTCGCCGCCGGATAGATTGCCGATCACGGCGTCCCACGGCGGCAGGCGCAGGGCGTCGGCGGCGATTTCCATCTGCGTGTCGAGGTCGGCGCCGGCGGTGGCGATGATGGCTTCGCAGCGCGCCTGCTCCTCGGCCAGCTTGTCGAAATCGGCATCGGGCTCGGCATAGGCCGCGTACACCTCGTCGAGCTTTTTCTTCGCTTCGACAATTTCGCCCAGCCCCGCTTCAACCGCTTCGCGCACGGACTGCGCAGGATCGAGCTGCGGCTCCTGTGGCAGATAACCGATGCGGATGCCCGGCATCGGAATGGCTTCACCTTCGATTTCCTTATCCACCCCCGCCATGATGCGAATGAGCGAGGACTTGCCCGATCCGTTCAGGCCGAGCAGGCCGATTTTCGCGCCGGGAAAAAAGCTGAGGGAAATATCCTTCAGGATCTGCCGCTTGGGCGGAACGATCTTGCCGACACGGTTGAGGGAGTAAACATATTGCGCCATGTAAAGAGTGGGTCCAGGGTTGAATCAGTCCAGAAATAAGCTTATTGCTTGCCTTCGCCCGGGCAGGGCTTGAATGCGCAGTTATTCGCCGCATCGCGACCGACAAAACTGCCATCCGCACATTGTTTGACATCGGCAATGCAGGATGCGGCTTCTTCCTGCACCTGCGGGGGCGGCGGGGCCGCAGGCAGGGTTCTGCCCGTGGATGTCTTGGTGGCTGGCTGGGTACCGCTTGCGACGCCATTCGAATTGCAGCCAGCCAGCGTCAGAAGCAGCAGGGCGGCGGTCAGGGTCTTGATCACGATAACTCCTTGTCCAGCAGGGCGTTCAGCTTGACGAAATCCAGCTCACCGAGCTTTTGTTCGAGAATGCTGCCGTCCTTGCCGATGATGAAACTGGTGGGGGTGAGCTGCACATCGCCAAATGCTTTCGCGTGTTCGCCGTTGGCATCGAGCGCCACCGGAAACGGCAACTGACGGGTCTGTACAAAATTCGCCACGTAGTTCGGTGGATCATAGCTCATCGCCACGGCAACGATTTCAAAACCGCGGTCCTTGTATCGCTTGTAGGTTTCGATCATGCCGGGCATTTCCTTGATGCAACCCGGACAGGAGGTTGCCCAGAAATTGACCAGCACGACCTTGCCGCGCAGTTCGCTGAGAACGATGGGATGGCCTTCAAGGGTGGTGAACGTGGCTGTCGGTGCGTGAGGCTTGTCCATCAGCGCGTAGACCAGCGCGCCTGCGACAGCGAGCACGGCAACGGCGATGAGGAACGGTTTGGCGAGTTTCATGGCAAGACAATCAGGATTGTGGTGAGTGGTACGACCGCGCCAATTGCACATAGTGCTGCGCGGAATAGTTGAAATACGCGATTTCCTCGTCGGTCAGTTCGCGTACGCGTTTGGCCGGGCGGCCCAGGTACAGATAACCGGATTCCAGCACCTTGCCTTCCGGAACCAATGAGCCGGCGCCCAGCAAAACATGTTTCTGGATCACCGCACGGTCGAGAATGATCGAACCCATGCCGATCAGGCATTCGTCCCCGATGCTGCAGGCGTGCAGGATCACGGTATGGCCCACCGTCACACGTGCGCCAATCTGTAGCGGCCCGCCCGCCGGGTTGGCCGGGGTCTTATGCGACACATGCAGCACGCTGCCGTCCTGGATATTGCTGGCGTCACCGATGACGATGCTGTTGACGTCGCCCCGGATCACCGCGCCCGGCCACACCGATGCATCGGCACCCAGGCTAACTTCGCCGATAACGGTCGCCCGCGGATGCACCCAGGCACCGCTTGCGAGTTGAGGGGCGGCGCCGTGATGCGGTTCCAGCGAATGATCGTAAACCTTGTTCGACATAGGGTTGAAAAGCGGCTCTTGAAATTCTGTCAGCAGCCCGAAAGTATAATTGCCTTGTCCCCCATCCTGAATGCCGCCATGAATCCCTTGCTCGATTTTTCCGGTCTGCCTCGTTTTGCCGAATTCAAACCCGAGTTCGTCACCCCTGCCATCGACCAGCTGCTGGCTGACTGCCGCGCGGCCGTGGCACGGGCAGAGGCCGCCGACACGCCCGCCGAGTGGGACGCCTTCGTGACACCGCTGGAAGACGCGAACGAGAAACTGGGCCGTGCCTGGGGTCAGGTATCGCACCTGCATTCGGTCATGGATTCGCCCGAACTGCGCGAGGTCTACAATGCCTGCCTGCCCAAGATCACCATTTTCTATGCCGAGCTGGGGCAAAACGAAGCCCTGTTCGCCAAGTTCAAGGCGCTCAAGGCGCGCCCCGATTTTGCCGAGCTGTCTGGCCCGCGCAGGAAAATCGTTGAAAACGAACTACGCGATTTCCGTCTCGGCGGCGCCGAACTGCAGGCCGACAAAAAAGCCCGTTTCATGCAGGTGCAGGAAAAACTGGCGAAGCTGTCGGCCAAGTTCGAGGAAAACCTGCTCGACGCGACCAATGACTACGCCCTGTTTATCGACAATGCCGCGCAGCTCGCAGGCTTGCCGGACGACGCGCTGGAAGCGATGCAGGCTGCGGCCAAGGCGGATGGAAAGAGTGGCTGGAAAATCACCCTGCACATGCCGTCCTATCTGCCGGTCATGCAATACGCCAATAATCGCGACCTGCGCGAGCAGCTGTATCGTGCCTACGTCACCCGCGCCTCCGAGCTCGGCAAACCCGACTTTGACAACACGGCCCTGATTGCTGACATTCTCAAGCTGCGGCGCGAAGCGGCCGTGCTGCTGGGATTCAACAGCTATGCCGAAGTGTCGCTGGCCGCCAAGATGGCCGACACCCCGGCCGAAGTATTGAAATTTCTCGACGAGCTCGGCGTGCGTGCCCGCCCCTATGCCGAAAAGGACTTCGAGGAACTGAAGGCATTTGCGCGCGATGAACTCGGCATTACCGATCTGCAATCCTGGGACACCACCTACGCCTCGGAAAAACTGCGCGTGGCACGCTACAGCTTTTCCGACCAGGAAGTGAAGGCCTACTTCCCCGAACCGCACGTGCTGGCCGGCCTGTTCAAACTGGTCGAAACGCTCTACGGTCTGCACATCCGCGAGGACAAGGCGCCGGTGTGGCATCCGGACGTCAAGTTCTACACGCTGACCGACCACAGCGGCCAGCGCATCGGCCAGTTCTATCTCGACCTCTACGCACGCGCCTCCAAGCGCGGCGGCGCCTGGATGGACGATGTCATCACCCGCCGCAGGAAAAATGGCGGCATCCAGACGCCGGTGGCGTATCTGAACTGCAACTTCTCCGGCCCGGTGGGGGGCAAGCCTGCGCTGTTCACCCACGACGAGGTCATCACCCTGTTCCACGAAACCGGTCACGGCCTGCACCACCTGCTGACCCAGATCGAGGAAATCGGCGTATCCGGCATCAATGGCGTGGAATGGGACGCGGTCGAGTTGCCCTCACAGTTCATGGAAAATTTCTGCTGGGAATGGGACGTACTGAAGCACATGACCGCTCACGTCGACACTGGCGAGCCCCTGCCGCGTGAACTGTTCGACAAGATGCTGGCAGCGAAGAACTTTCAGTCCGGCCTGCAGACGCTGCGCCAGATCGAGTTCGCCAGCTTCGACATGCACCTGCACGACGACTTCGATCCCAACGGCGGCCGCACCGCGCTCGACCTGATCAACGATATCCGCCAGCAGGTCGCAGTGCTGATCCCGCCCGCCTATAACCGCTTCCCCAACAACTTCTCGCACATCTTCGCCGGCGGCTACGCGGCCGGCTATTACAGCTACAAGTGGGCGGAAGTGCTGTCGGCCGACGCCTACGCACTGTTCGAGGACGAGGCCGAGGGCTATGGCGGGGTGCTGAATCCCGAAGTCGGCCACCGCTTCTGGAGTGAAATCCTGGCCCAGGGCGGCGCCCGCCCGGCACTCGAATCGTTCAAGGCCTTTCGCGGCCGCGAGCCGACCATCGACGCCCTGCTGCGGCATAACGGCATGGCCTAAAGCTTGGTCCTGATTGAACCGATATATGCGATGAATATGTCTTTTAAGGATGCAACAGCATGAAGTCAGGGCTCATCTTGATGGCGGTCTGGTTGGCAGCAGCAAGCACCTCGCCCGGTGCCGCCCAGTTGTATCAATGGAAAGATGCGCAGGGCCGCATGGTCTACAGCGATCAGCCGGCCCCACCCAACATCAAGCATGTCGAGCAGAAATCCTTCAAGGGCAACCTCATCGAAACCGGCGAGTCCTACGCCACCCGCAGCGCACGGGAAAAATACCCGGTCACTCTCTATGCCAATGCCTGCGGCGCACCCTGCGACCAGGCGCGGCAACTGCTCAGCGAACGCGGCGTGCCGTTTAGCGGCAAAGATCCGCAAGCAAGCCCGGAGGCTCAGGCCGAACTGAAGAAACTCACCGGCCAGACGCGCGTGCCCGTACTCTTTGTCGGCAGTGAAAGAATCGACGGATTCGAATCCGGCCAATGGCATGCCGCGCTCGACCGGGCGGGCTATCCCAAATCGGCCAAACCCGTCGCCACGACGGCAGAAGCCCCCGCTGCACCGCCTGCAGCCCCTGCAGTCAAATAAGCAGCCACCGCCGACGGGGCAACCCTAAAGGGTCGCGATGCCCCGTGTGGATGCGCCTATCCACTACGCACGGAAGCCCATGAAAGATCGTATGCCCTCTGGACTCCGACTTTCTATGGGCTAAAGCCCATGAAAGATCGTATGCGCTACACTCGGCGGCATGAAACTCGCCGCCTGGAACGTCAACTCTCTCAAGGTCCGGTTGCCGCAATTACTGGACTTTCTCGCCACCCGCCAACCCGACGTGGTGTGTCTGCAGGAAACCAAACTCACTGACGAGAATTTCCCCGTCGCCGAAATCGAAGCGGCCGGGTATCGCGTGGTGTTTGCCGGGCAAAAAACCTACAACGGCGTCGCCATCGTCAGCCGCAGCGAGCCGACCGATATTCAATTCGGCATTCCCGGTTTTGAAGACGAACAGAAACGGATGATTGCCGCCACCATCGACGGCGTGCGCGTGGTCTGCGTCTACTGCCCCAACGGCCAGACGCTCGATTCCGACAAGTATCCCTACAAGCTCGCCTGGTTCGATGCCCTCACCGTCTGGCTCAAGAACGAACTCACCCAACATGCCCAACTGGCCGTGCTCGGTGACTACAACATCGCGCCGGATGACCGGGATGTTCACGACCCCAAGATATGGAAAGACTGCGTGCTGGTATCGGAACCCGAACGCGCACGGTTTCAGGGATTGCTCGCGCTAGGTCTGAAAGACAGCTTCCGCCTGTTCGAACAGCCCGAAAAAACCTTCAGCTGGTGGGATTACCGCATGATGGGTTTCCGCCGCAACCACGGCCTGCGCATCGACCACATCCTGCTGTCCGAGCCATTAGCCGCCGCCTGCACCTCCAGTACCATTGATCGGGACATGCGCAAGCTGGAGCGGCCGTCGGATCACGCACCGGTAATCGCGGAGATACGTGGCTGAATAACCTGCTTCATCACGCAGTTTCCAGCCTGAATACGCAATTATTGATTCGGCCTGATGAAGTTTGAAGTGATATTGAAAGCCGGCTTGCCCAGGCAGATGCGTATTATCAGGACTCCAGCACGCTAAATCCCGGAGCCCATTGTCGCCTCAGAATCTCCCCGTTACGGTGTGTTGCTGCGGGAAATGTCATTCTGTCGTCAGGCTGGCGCCACACCACAGTTCGCCCCCATTAAAAGGTGATCCCGATGCTTGAATACGCGCAATACCTCAAAATATTCATCGGCCTGCTAGCCATCGTCAACCCGTTCGGGGCGATACCGTTATTTATCAGTATGACGGCCGATGAGAACGCCAGACAACGGCGCAGGACAATTGACCTGGTAGCGATCGGGGTAACGATCATCCTGCTGGTGGCACTGTTTTTTGGTGAGCATCTGCTGACGTTCTTTGGCATCACCATCGATTCGTTCCGGGTTGGCGGCGGCATCCTGGTGTTGCTGATGGCCATCGCCATGCTGCATGCAAAAACAAGCCTGATCAAACAGACCGATACAGAAGCACACGAATCGATCGAGAAGGAATCAGTTGCCATCGTACCCCTTGCCATGCCGCTGCTGGCCGGCCCAGGTGCGATCAGCACCGTGATTCTGGCGGCCCACAAGGCAAACAGCATCGTTCACTACCTGATCATTGCGCTGAGCATCGTGCTGTTGAGCATGGTGGTGTGGGGGGTGTTGCGTTTATCGCCATGGATCGAAAGCCGCATTGGCTCCACAGGGATCAATATTTTTACCCGCATCATGGGCTTGATCCTGACCGCGATTGCAGTCGAATTTATTGCCAGCGGAATCAAGGGCCTGTTTCCCGTATTGGCAGGAACGCCCGCTTAACTAGGGCCTGTTCACACTAATTTCGCGCCTGCGGCGAGGCCGATTCGGGATGCAGCCCGCGAAGCGGGACGCGCCTCTGTGCGGGCCCAGCAAGCGGATTGCGACAAAGGGATACGCCCGAATCGACCCGCCCCTCCGGGTTGTCGCGAGAAAGCGCGTCTGCGGTGTTGTGCCGCTTGACAAGGGATGCCCCTTGCCGGCGCGACACGCCTTGCATCCATCGCTTTCTCGCAACAACGCAGACGCGAAATTAGTGTGAACAGGCCCTAAATCAAGGTCGTCCGGAGCGCAACAGTACCAGCGTCCTGGGCTGGCAATCCGCTGCCACCACGGTTCCCGGCGCACCGGGAACCGCACTCACCATACCATCAAACGGCGCCCTGAGTTCTGCATCGCTCAGGTTCTTTTGCGCAATCACCCGGCGTGCCTGGGCCGCCGACAGAGCCGCCTGCGCACGCGTGTAACGCAAGTTCGACGCATCGAGTTCGGTGGTTGACGATACGGTGCGATCAAACAACTCCTGCATGCGCTCCAGATCCCGCTTGGCATCGGCCTCATCGGCCTGTGCACGGACCTGTTCCGCGGTCGCTTCATCGAAACGTGCCTGCAGGATGGTGTTATCCAGGCGCAGCAACACCGTCCCCTTGCTCACGCGTTGCCCGGCCTTGACCAGCACCTGATCCACCACCCCCGACACACGGGTGGTCAAGGCAATATCGGCGGCCCAACCCGGCATGGCCATCAGCATTGCTCCGCCCGCCAGCATCCAGTTTTTCCACATCATTTTTGTGCCCCCTCAGCAGGCGGCAAGCTGCCGCCGGACAATGCTTCCAGCCGCGCCAGCGCCAGCGCCAGCCGGTATTCAACCTGCTGGCGCCGTAGATGCGCCACCTGCGTTTCAGCCATGCTGGTACCCAGATTGGTTTTCAGTTCCAGTTCGTATTCCGCGCGCGACCGCTCCAGCGCCCAGTCCCGATATTCAATCTGCTTGTCGGCGGCGGTCCGACCGGTCTCGCGCAGCCACTCGATCTCCTGCAAGGTATCGAGCAGGGTTTCGGCCAGATCCAGCTTCAGCTTGTCCAGCTCGGCGACAGTGCGTTCCTTCTGTGCCCGCTCGCGTGCCATCCGCGCGTCCACACGCGCTCCCTGATACAGCGGAATATTGAACACCAGTCCGGCACTCACTTCATCGCGCGTGGATGATTCACGGCTATAGCCCCCGCCGATCACTTCCGCGTCCAGCGAAGGATTGCGCTCCGCCCGCATGGCAGCAATCCGGGCGTCGGCCGCTGCCACTTGCGCCTGCAACGCCTGAATACGCGGATTTTTCTCCATCACCCAGGGCAACAGGGATTCATACTCGGAAACCGGGCGAGCATTGTGCGGCAAGTCCGGTTCAGCCAGCTCGGCTGGCAACTGCCCGGGGCGGGCCATTGCATTAGCCAGTTTCTGGCGCGTACTGCGCAGGCGCTGCAGGCTGGCATTCCGCTGCTCGCGAATGTCCTGATAATCCGCTTCCAGCCGCATCAACTCGGGCCGGCTGATCTGACCCACCTCGAAACGAATCTTCGCGTTATCCCATGACACGTAGGCAACAGCCATGAATTCGTTGTGGGCCGCGTATTGCATGTCGGCCAGCAACACATCGAAATACCGCGCCATGATGTCGATACGGCGCAGCGTACTGGCGCTGAAAAGCAATGCCTGACGCGCTGCAACCTGCTGGTCGGCTGCTTCGATGGCCTGGCTGCTGCGGCCAAAGTCGAACAATGGTTTACGCGCCACCACCCGACCGATATTGTCGGGTTTCCAGTCGCCATCCGGACGCCGGCCGGCGCGCAGGGTGCCATCCAGAAACAGGCTGAAATCCTGCCGGCTTGCGGCCTGATCACGATCAGCCCGGGCCAGCGCCAGATCGCTTTCCGCCATCCGCTGGTCGGGATGAGCCGTTGCCACGCTGGCCAGCGCTTCCTCCAGCGTCAACCGTTCGGCGGCTGCCGGGATGGAGAATAGCCACCCCAGCAGTACCAACCAGATCGTTCGCGTCATTGTTTGCCTTGCTTGTATTTGGTGAAAGACTGGGTCGCGTACGCACCATCGGCCACAAACTTCCCGAGCAGCAGGAACTCCGCCTTGTTCTTGGTGGGGCCGGTATGACGCGTAACCAGCTTGCCGTCGAGATCGAAAAACAGCATCGTGGGCGTGGCCCGCACGCGATGGGTAAAGGCAAAGTCTTTTTCGGTTTGCGCCTTGCCCTGGAAATCGGTCATCTGCGTGTCGCCGTTGACGTCTATCGAATACACCAGAAATTGCGCGCGGAACGCATCCTGCACATCGGCCTGATTCAGGATGGTGGTTTTCATGCGTTCGCAAAACGGGCAATCATCCATCTCGAAAAACAGGAAGATGCCTTTCTTGCCCTGCTGTTTCGCCGTGTCCAGCTCAGCCTGAAAATCACCAAACTTGGGCTGAAAGAAATGGTTGACCGGATCGCGTGTCTCCGCCCATGCGGAGCCCGCCATCAAAACCAGAAACGCGATAAACAATTGACGCATGGAATCTCCCGGGAGTTGGGGTACAACCTGTTTTCTGTGACAGCTTATTTCTTGGTCCGTGGTGTCTTGCTGGCAATGTAGCTTTCCACCGCCTCACGGGTAATCGCCCCCACCTGCTGGGCGACCATTTTACCGTCGGGGTTGAACAGATAGGTGGTCGGCAATCCCTGCACCGGGCCGATCTGGTTCACCACCTGCGGGTTGCCCAGCACGATGGGATAGTTCACCAGCAGGCCTTCGGCAAAATCGGTCACCTGCTTCGCAGTGCGGTAATCCAGCGCAATACCGATGACGACGATGTTGTTTTTCTTGTTCCCGTGCATCGCAATCAGGTCGGGAACTTCCTCCAGGCAGGGCGGACACCAGGTCGCCCAGTAGTTCACCAGCACCCATTTGCCCTTGTAACCCGACAGCGTGTGCGTCTTGCCATCGGTATCGGTTACCTTGAAATCGGCGGCCTGCACCCACGACGC
>JANJUT010000077.1 GCA_024710445.1 Thiobacillus sp. | reverse complement strand
GCGCAGCAGATGACCCGAATGTTTTTCGAGTTTGGCCTCGAAGCGCTCGAACAGGGTGAAAGCGTCAGCCGTGCCGCCGGCAAACCCAGCCAGGACTTTTTCCTGATACAGCCGTCGTACCTTGCGGGCAGTGGATTTGATGACAATGTTGCCGAGCGTGACCTGGCCGTCGCCGCCGAGGGCAACGTCCGCGCCGCGCCGGACGGACAGAATGGTGGTGCCGCGATATTGTTCCATGAGGAGATTATAAATGAGGCACAGAAGGACTTTTGCCAAACCGCCCGGGCAGGCGATGCCGCACGAATCCTAGACGGGGTGACGTGGCGTGAGTTGCGCCAGCTGATCGATGCCCATGACGCGAAAAAGTTCGTGGATCAGGGCATTGTGACCACGCAGGGTGATGGGCTTGCCGCTGCCGAGGCATTGCATCAGAACGCTGATGAACTGGCTGACACTGCCATAGTCCACCCGGGTGACCTGGCTGAGATCGACCAGCACTTCATTGTGGGTGGCGGCATAGCTGCTCAATTGCTGCAAGGCGCTGTCGTTGCTTGGGGTGATTTCGCCGCTTAATTGCAGGGCATCGTCGCGGGGGGCGGCTGGTTCGGCTTTCACCACTTCTGCCGCCTGCACTTCGCTCCAGGAAGGCGGCGACATTTCAAAGCGCACCGCGTAATCCACCGCCAGGTCTTCGAAAGCTTCCTGTTGCCCCAGCGTTTGATAGAGTTCCAGCAACAGCAGCCAGTGCACGGCCCGGCTGTGGGTGGCACGGTTGAGATCCTGCAGCAATGCGGTCAGGCGATCCACCCCGCTGACCTGTAATTTTCGTTTGGCCTTGCGCGCCGCGCTCAGGATCTGCGCGCATTCACTGGCGCCTGATTCATCGACCATTTCGATGCGGGAAAAATCGATCCGTACCGTGGCCTTTTTATCCACCTCGGCAAGACCTTCGCGCAGTGCCGCGGTTGCTTTTTTGTCGAGCAGACCCGGGAGTTCCAGGCTGGTCGTTTGCGCTTGCTGAGATTTGGCTGCCCCGTTGCCGTTGGTGCGTTGCCAGATCGGCGGCGAAGTTTCAAAGCGCACTGCGTAATCCAGCGCCAGCTGTTCAAATTCCTTTTCGCGATTCTGGATGCAATACAGGTCGAACAGCATATGCCAGGCACGACGATCACCCGTGGCCACGACCCCTTTTAGTATATTTTCCGCCATGTCGGCCTGGCCGCTGGCATACAGGATGGCTGCCTCATCCACCTGTGACTGGGGCGCACCACTGGTCTCTTCCACCACGATGCCACTGGCCCCCATGTCCATGGTCAACAGGGTTTCGGTGATGGGGGCGTCGTCAGCCGCAGCCTTCGCTGGCTGTTGAGCGGGGCTGGGGGGTTTGTCCTTGCCTTTTCTGAAAAACGGAAGTGCCACTGAATATAAGGTCTGTCTGATAGAAGGCTCAGGGTCGGATACTAGCGCTGTCGCTTGATTGCAGCAACCGTAATGCGTTTCCGGAAACCAGGGAAAAGAGGGCAAGTGCAATGACTATGGCGGGTCCGGCAGGCCAGTCGAACCATGCCGATGTCGCCAGGCCGGCTGCATAGGCCAGAGCGCCGAGTGCCCAGCCGACCAGCATGCCCAGACGGGGTGAGAGATGCCGCACTGCCAGCGCGGGCAGAATCAGGCTGGCAAACACCAGGTAGACGCCAACCAGTTGAACCGAGGCGGTAATGGCCAGTGCAAAAATCAGATAAAAGCCGAATGTGCCGAGCCCGCCTGCGGACCGGTTGCCATACCATGCCCATAGCCCGAGCAATACAAGGTAAAGCGCGCCAATCTGGGCCACCTGCATGGAGTTGGCCCACAGAATCTGCCCGGTCAGCAGTTCCGACAGGTGTTCGCCGCCGTGCGGGTCGCCCGCCAGCAACAGTACGCTGAGGCTGGCGGCCACCACGAAGGCCGAGCCGATCAGCGCTTCCTGAATTTCGGGCCAGCGGCGTTCGCATAGCGCGAGGCCTGCCGCTCCGGCCAGTGCCGCAGCGGCAGCGGCCAACTGGGTCGGCCAGCCTTGCGGCGCCAGGTCGAAGGCGTGCGCCGCAATCACCCCGAGGACGGCGATCTGGGCAATGGCCAGGTCGAGAAAAATAATTCCGCGCGCCAGCACGCGCCGCCCCAATGGAACGTGGGTGGACAGCACCAGCAGGCCGGCAACCAGCGGCCAGCCGAGCAGTTCCAGATCGAATGCGGCACTGTTCATTGGACCGCTTTCAATAATTGCGCGAGGCTGTCGTCGAACAGCCCGAACAGGTCCTGGGCGCGATCCGACCCTCCGACGGTGAACGGCAGCACCACAACCGACAGGCCGGCGTGATTTGCCAGCCATTCCGCCGGGCGGGCACTTTGGTAGGCTGCGCGCAGGACGGCTTTGGCAGGGGCAGCCTTGAGTTGTGCCGCGACTTCGGCAAGGTGGCCGAGGGTCGGTTCCACCCCGGGCTTGGGTTCCAGCACGGCAACCCGCTTCAATCCCAGCCAGTTCTCCATGTAGGGAAAGGCCTGGTGCTGGACCACGATATTCATACCCTTGAGTGGCGCAGCCTGGATTTGCCAGCGTGCCATGGCCGCATTCCAGCGGGTGTTGAAATCCGCCAGTCGCGTCCGGTACAGGGTGGCATGGTCGGGATCGATTTCGATCAGGCGCGCACTGAGGGCCTGTGCGACCCGCGCAATATTGCGCGGGTCGGTTTGGATGTGTGGATTACCTGCGGCATGAACGTCGCCTTGCGCGCGATCCAGTACGGCCGGTTTGTCCAGCATCGCAACCTGGCGCGCAGCCTCGAAATATCCCGGTTTTCCCGGCTGGATCGCTGCGTTGCCCGATTGCCGCAACAGGATGGGCAGCCAGCCGATTTCCAGCTCGGCACCGGTACAGACGGCCAGATCGGCGCGACGCATCTGCGCGATCAGGCTGGGACGCGCCTCGATGCGGTGCGGATCCTGAAAGGCGGTGGTGGCGGCGTACACCCTGACGGCGTCACCACCGAGTTCGGTGGCCAGCGCGCCCCATTCGGGTTCGCAGGCAAAGATATTGAGTGCGGCATGGGCCAGGCCAGGCACAGCCGTGAACAGCAGCGCGAGCAGGTGTAAGGGTTTCATGTGGCCTCCTTAAAAAGCGTGGGCGCCATGGCTGCCCAGGCTGTAGATGTATTGCACGTACCACTGGTTCTCGTCCTGCCCTTCGCTGGCCCGGTCTTTCGTGTACTGCAGACGCAGGCGCGAGAACTCGGACGGCGAGTAATCGACCATCAGCGCGTGGCGGGTGGGCCTGTAATTTGAACGTGGCAGATAGGCGTTGTTGATGCCGTAATCGCGTGAGCCGGGATCGAGCAGGTCATAGCGATAGCCGGTGCGCCAACGCGGCATGAATTGGTAAACGCCTTGCGCATAACCACCGTACTGAGTGGTCTGGTAGGTGCCAGGACTGCCGGCCCCGCACATGCCACCAGTACAGTTCAGGCTGCCGTCTTCTTCGCGGCGAAACAGTTCGGCGGCAAACTTGAAATTGTTGACGCTGGCATTGCCCCGTGGCGCCCATTTCCACACAAAATCCGCCAGCCAGGTCTGGCTGTCGCCCGTAAATGACGTGTCTACGCTGATGTCGGCAAAATCCATGAAGCTGCCGCTGCGATCCGTGGCCCGTGCCGACAGGTACGACACGCCTCCGCGCCAGCTATGCGAATTACCGACATCACCGCCGACGTGACCATACAGGGTGTAACTGCCAATGCCGTTCTGGTTGCGATCGGTGCCCGGAAAATTCGCCCCACGGCCGATTTCAGCACCCAGTTCGGTGAACAGTTCGGTCGGCGCGACCCAGTTCAGCTGCAGGCCATCATTCCCATAACCTTCGCCAAAGAGTGCCTCGTACATGAGATTGTTGGTGGCAAAATCCCAGGCATGCGGGTGCTGCTCGTTCTGGTAGCCCATGCCGGAGCGGAATCGGCCTCCCTTGAGGGTCAGGCCCCGGCCCAATGCCAGGGTCTGGAACCAGGCTTCTTCCACGCCAATCGAGCCATCGTTCAACACGGCATTGAGATAGCCACGGAAGTATGGGTCGATGCTGGCGGAGAGGACCAGTTCGCTCTCGTTGGCCGAGAATCCGCGCGTGGTTTCTTCGGGCGTGCCGTCGGGCAGAAAACCCGTGATGTGGCGTTCGGGGAGATCTTTCAGATGAGCATATCCACCCTGCAGGATGAACGAGATTTCGGGGTTGAAGGCATTGCGGGCGGGTTGTGCCGTTTCGCCTTGAGGAGTTGCGATTGCAGGCAAAGTGACAGCCGTATTGGATTCGGCTGCTTGCAGGCGTGATTCCAGCGCCTGAATGCGTGCTTCGTAGCTGGTTTTCATTTCCTGGATTTCAGCGCGCAGCGCATCCAGATCGGTGTCGGCATAGGCCGGCAAGGCAGCCGCAAGCGCGGCCACCATCAGGGCAGGACGTAACATGGTTCAACTCCGTCGGTAGCAATAAGTACCCGTGCCGTCAATTGGCGCGGGCATGGATCTTCAGGTGCTGGACGAAGCGGGTGGCGCGCGTGCGCAAGCGGGGCGGGGGGAAAGGTCGACGCGCAGAGGCGCCGCAGCCGGCTGGAACGTGTGCGTGTCAGGAAGAGGCGCCAGTGTGACCGGGCATGGCGGCATGGCGGCCCCGAGCTGGGCCTGGGCGACGCAGATTTCGCAGACCTTGTCGGGCAGCGCCGAGTCGTGCGTAGCCAGATGGCTCAACGCATGCGCGAACGCCGCCACCTGGCCAAGTAACAGGGCCAGGGCGAGCAACCAGGAAATCAGACGACGCGATGACATGATTGCGATTCTACCGGGGCGGCTTGACCGGGGGAACCGGATCGTAGCCGTGGGCGCAGCCGGGCCGGCAGCGGCCGATGCGTTTGGCGGCGAGCCAGCTTCCCCTGAGCGCGCCATGCTTTTGAATCGCTTCCTTGCCGTATTCCGAGCAGGTGGGCAGGTAGCGGCACTGTCGGCCCAGCCAGGGTGACAGCGCGAGCTGATACACGCGAATTGCGCCGATGAGAACTTTTTGCGCCAGATTCATGGCTGATCCTGGCGCGTTGGCGCGATGTGTGCGCTGGCCGCACCGGTGAAATCGGCCAGCAGCCGGGTGACGAATTCGGGTTCGAGGTCGCGCACGATGAACACGAAGCGGCTGCGGTGGTCATCGTCCGGCCAGGTGTCGAGCCGGACTTCCGGATACAGCACGTGCTGCACTCCGTGCAGTACCACCGGCTGGGGTTCGCCCTGCAAATTCACGATTGCCTTGAAGCGCAGCAGGTTTTCGGCGCGAAACGAGGTGAGCATGCTGAGCGCCGACTGCAGGCCGTAGCGATCCAGGGGCGCGTCGAGCACCACCGAAAAGGCCTGGATGCGCGTGTCGTGAGAGGCGGGCTGCGGCTTGCCGCCGGGCGCGCTGGTGCGGGCGGGCTGGTAGCGCTGCTGCTTCAGCCAGCGCGCCACTTCCAGCGTTTTGGTTTCGGCATTCCACAAGCCCAGATTCTGGATCACGGCGGGATCGAGTTCGCCGTTTGTGACAGGAAGGATATCGGCCGCCGGGTTGAGTATGGCAAGCCGTTCACGCAAAGCCGTGACGGCATCGGCGGAGGCGAGATCGGTTTTGGTCAACAGGAGCTTGTCGGCCACCGCCACCTGTTTGACGGCTTCAAAGTGTTCATCCAGCTGGCCCATGCCGAACAGGGCATCGACCGTGGTGACGACACCATCGAGGCGGAAGCGTGCGCGTATCCAGTTGTCGTGCAGCAGGTTGTCGAGTACGGGGGCCGGGTCGGCCAGGCCGGTGGTTTCGATGATGACGCGTTCGAATGCGGGGATGTCGCCTTTTTGCCGCGCCATCCACAGATTCTTCAGTGTCGGCGACAGGCTGCCGGAAATGGTGCAGCACACACAGCCTCCCGAAAGCAGTGCCATCGGGCCTTCCATTTTTTGCAGTAGCTGATGGTCGAGCGCGACCGCGCCGAACTCGTTCATCAGGATGGCCGTGCGCGGCAGCGTGCGTACCAGATGATTCAGAACCGTGGTTTTGCCGCTGCCCAGAAACCCCGTGAGCAGGGTGATGGGCAAACTGCTGTCAGCCAGGGAAGTCACTGCGAAGGGGGTTGCCGCACCTGCGTTACCCATGCTGCGGCATGCATTTGCAGGGAAGGCTGGATTTCCGGGATGCGGCAGGTGCTTGAGCGCATAAAAACGGAATGCACGTCTGTGAAGCGGGGCGGATCAGGCGCGCAGCTTTTCCATTTTCTCGTGGCGCTCCTGGGCTTCGATCGAGTATTCGGCCGTGGGACGCGCCAGCAGGCGCGGCAATCCGATCGGCTCACCGGTCTCGAGGCAGTAGCCAAACTCGCCCGAATCGATACGCGTCAGTGCAGTGTGGATTTTTTTCAGCAGCTTGCGCTCACGGTCGCGCACGCGCTGTTCCAGCATGTGTTCTTCCTCGACGGTGGCGCGGTCATTGGGATCGGCAAAGTTTTCGTTTTCCTTCAGGGTCGCGCCCGTGTCTGCCGCATTGCTGAGCATCTCGTCACGCAGAACCTCGAGGCGCGCACGGAAGAACGCCAGCTGATCGGCATTCATGTAAGCAGACGCCGGCATTTTCAGCAGCGCGGCTTCGGTGAGGGGTTTGGATGCGGATGGCATCAAGGGACTCCTGTACTAAATAAAGATTGACGGCCAATTGTGCCGATGCGAAGGAAAGGCAGTCTGAACGTCCTGAGCCAAAGGTGCAACCTTCTTGAACAGGAGGGCGGGAGAGTGGCCTGCTCATTTGGGCGTGATTACGCGATAATTGGGGCATGAGAACCTTGATGATGGCCTGCTTCAGCTTTGTCCTGTTGGCAGGATGCACCCCTGAAGCGCCGCCGCCGCCCGACGATATTCGCCCGGTTCGTGCCGAACAGATCGGCATGCGCAGCGAGCAGCAGGGAACGCGTTATGCCGGTGAAGTCAGGGCGCGACATGAGACCGACCTGGCATTCCGGGTAGCCGGCCGGGTGCAAGCCCGCATGGTGGAGGTGGGGACCCAGGTCAAGGCGGGCCAGGTCATTGCCATGCTGGACCCGCAGGATTACGTATTGGCGGTCAATGCGGCCCAGGCGCAATTGACTGCGGCCGAGGCCGACGCCAGGCTGGCGCAGCAGGATCTGCAGCGTTTTACCGAACTGCGCACGCAAAACTTCATTTCACAGGCTGAACTCGACCGGCGTCGTGCCACTACCGACGCGGCGTTGGCACGCGTGCGCCAGCTTCGCGCCGAGGCCTCGCGCCAGGGTAACCAGCAAGCCTATACACGCCTTACCGTGCCGCACGCGGGGGTGATCACAGCGATCACATTTGAGTCGGGTCAGGTCGTGGAGGCAGGGCAGCCCGTGGCACAGCTGGCGCAAACGGGCGAACGCGAGGTGCGTATCGACGTGCCGGAAAACGCGCTCGAGACTTTGCGTGGCGCGCAGAAACTGAATATTCGCCTGTGGTCGATGCCTGGTGTGAACTATGCGGGTCGTCTGCGCGAGTTGTCGCCGATGGCCGATGCCGCCAGCCGCACCTATGATGCACGCGTGAGCTTTCTCCAGCCTGATGCGGCGGTGAAACTGGGCATGACGGCGACAGTCGATGTCGACAACGAAACCGTCCCGGGCCTGTCGGTGGCGCAGACTGCCCTGTTCAAGGTGAATGGCCAGCCGCAGGTATGGGTGGTGGATCGCCAGACCCGGAAAGTAGCGGCGCGCAGCGTGCAATTGGGCGAATTGAGCGGTGATCGCATGGTGGTGGTATCGGGCCTGGCAGTCGGGGACTGGGTGGTAACCGCAGGCGTTCACAAAATAGCGCCTGGGCAGCAGGTGCGGCTGGTTCCCGTCAAGCAGCCATGAGCCAACCCTCCAGTCCGGATTCTTCGCCGCCATTCAAGCCCGGCCGCGGCAACCTGTCGCGCTGGGCGATCGAGCATCCGGCGCTGGTGCGCTTCTTTATCGTGCTGATCCTGCTGGTGGGTGTGCGCTCCTATTTCCAGTTGGGACAGGCTGAAGATCCGCCCTTCACTTTCAAAACCATGCTGATCCAGGCGAGCTGGCCGGGGGCAACGGCACAAGAGGTGTCGGAGCAGCTGACCGAGCGCATCGAGAAAAAGCTGCAGGAAATGCCCGAGCTGGATTTCGTGCAGAGCTATGCCAAGGCGGGTGAAACGGCACTGTTCGTGAACCTGAAGGAAACCACGCGCGGACGCGATGTGGCGGAGGCCTGGTACCAGATCCGCAAGCGCATGGGCGACTTGAAGCCGCAATTGCCTGCCGGGGTTCAGGGGCCGTTTTTCAATGATGAATTTGGCGACACGTTTGGCTCGATCTACGCCGTGACCGGCGAAGGCTTCAGCCGGGCAGATCTGCGGCGTGTCGCGGAAGACGCGCAGCGCGAGGTACGGCGTTTGCCCCATGTCGGCAAGGTCGAGCTGTTCGGCGTGGTACCCGAGAAAATCTATATCGAAGTGGCAGCACAGAAGTTTGCCACGCTGAATCTCACCCCGCAGCAGATCATGCAGGCGGTGCAGGAGCAGAACGGCGTGGTGGCCAATGGGCAGGTGGAAAACGACGTGCTGTCGATTCCGCTGCGGGTATCGGGCCCGTATTCGGACGTGCAGCGGCTGCGCGAAACCATCATCCGGGTGGGGGCGCACAGCCTGCGCCTGGGCGATATTGCCGAGGTGTCGCGGCGTTATGAGGACCCACCCGCAACCGAAATCCACTCGCAGGGCGAGCCAACCGTTTTACTGGGCGTGTCGCTGGCCGATGGCGGTGATGTGGTGGCGATGGGCACGGCCGTCGCGAGCGCGATGGACGCGCTGCAAAAAACCTTGCCGGTGGGCATGGAAATCCGGCGGATTCATGACCAGCCCAGTATCGTGAGTTACGCCGTCAATCTTTTCATGAAGAGCTTTCTCGAAGCCGTCGCGATTGTGCTGGCAGTGACGTTTCTGGCGCTGAAATGGCGTGCCGGACTGGTGGTGACGCTGAGCATCCCCGTGGTGCTGGCGATCACGTTCACGGTCATGTGGTTCTTCAATATCGACCTGCACCGCATCTCTACCGGCGCGCTCATCATCGCACTGGGATTACTGGTGGACGATGCCATCATCGCGGTGGAAATGATGGCGCACAAACTGGAGGCAGGCTGGGGCCGTTTCGAGGCCGCCACCTACGCGTTCCATTCCACGGCGTTTCCGATGCTGACGGGCACGCTGCTGACCGCCACCGCTTTTCTGCCGATAGCGCTCGCCAAGTCGGTTGTCGGTGAATACACCTTCGCGATTTTTTCGGTGACGACCATTGCCTTGTTGTCGTCCTGGCTGGTGGCCGTAATGGTCACGCCGTATTTCGGCCATCTCCTGCTGAAGCCCGCGCATCAAGTGGTCGATGACGAGGCGGCTTACCACACGCCGTTTTACCGGCGTTTTCGCGGTGCGGTGACCTGGTGCGTGACGCATCGCCGTAGCGTGATTGCGATGACCATCGTTGCATTGATTGTCGGCGTGGCGGCGATGCAGCGGGTCGAGAAGCAGTTCTTTCCGCAATCCGACCGGCTGGAAATCCTGGTCGAGCTGTGGCTTCCGGAAGGCGCTTCCATCGATGCCACGCGCAGCGAAGCGCTCAGGTTCGAAAAGCTGCTGCGACAGGACAAGGATGTGGCGCATGTGGTCAATT
>JANJUT010000063.1 GCA_024710445.1 Thiobacillus sp. | reverse complement strand
TCGGGGCTGCCGAACATCACGCCGATCTTCATGCGGATCTGGTTGATGAAGATGACCAGGGTGTTGGTGCGCTTGATGTTGGCGGTGAGCTTGCGCAGCGCCTGGCTCATCAGGCGGGCCTGCAGGCCCATGTGCGAATCGCCCATTTCGCCTTCGATCTCGGCCTTGGGGGTGAGCGCGGCGACGGAGTCGACCACGACCACATCGACCGAGCCCGAGCGCACCAGCATGTCGGCGATTTCCAGCGCCTGCTCGCCGGTATCGGGCTGCGACACCAGCAGGTTGTCGACGTCGACGCCGAGTTTTCTGGCGTAAGACGGGTCGAGCGCGTGCTCGGCGTCGATGAACGCGGCGGTGCCGCCGGTTTTCTGCATTTCGGCGATGACCTGCAGGGTGAGCGTGGTTTTGCCGGACGATTCCGGACCGTAGATTTCCACCACGCGGCCGCGAGGCAGGCCGCCGATCCCCAGCGCAATATCGAGTCCGAGCGAGCCGGTGGAGACGGACTGGATGTCGCGCGCGACATCGTGGTCGCCCAGGCGCATGACCGAACCTTTGCCGAACTGCTTCTCGATCTGGCCCAGCGCGGCGCTCAGGGCCTTCATCTTGTCTTCTGCCAATACGGTGGGGGATGCCATGGTGTCTCTCCTGTGTGGTGATGTGTGGGTGGCGGGTCATGGGACGCGCCATGGATTGCAATGTAGGCCATACAAACTCACATGTCAATATAAAATATCACCTACATAGTAAATATTAAGTAATTGTTTGTATCGGGACGTCATCCCCCTATAATTTCTCTGGATAAGAATCCACTCGGAGCGGGGGAGATGATTACAAAAGAGAAAATGCGCCTGGATGTAAAATGGGCGACGCGGCAACGGCTGCACTACATCGAGGTGATGGCCTGGTATACCGGGGTGGTGACGCGCAGCGACGTGGCGCGCGCCTTTGGCCTGTCCGACCCGGCGGCAACCAAGGACCTCAAGCTCTACAGCGATCTGGCGCCGGGCAATCTGGTTTACAACCATAGCGTATTCGGCTTTGTCCCAGGCAGCGGATTTTGCGCGGTCTTTGCCGATCTCACGCCGGCGGCCGTGCTGCCCGTTATCGCGGCCAACCTGGCGGTGGCGAGCGGTCCCTATGGTGCGGAGCTGATTTATGGCCTGCCGACGGCAGCTTTGCCGTTGCCGGCCCGGTTGCCCAGCCAGCAGACCCTGGCGCAGATCACGCGCGCCATCCATGGTCACCGCAAACTGTGTGTGACGTACCGTTCCCTGTCGGACCCGGACAAACAGGCCGAGCGCATCCTTGAGCCGCACAGCCTGGTCAATACCGGCATCCGCTGGCATGTTCGCGCCTACAGCGAGGACAGCTGCGATTTCCGTGATTTTGTGCTGTCGCGGATTACGTCGGCCGAATGCCTGGACACGCCGGCTGAGTCGAGCGTGCAGTATGACGATGACTGGGTGGAAAGCGTGAATCTGGAACTGGCGCCGCACCGTGGGCTGGATGCGCTCAAGCGTGAAAGTCTGCTGCTGGATTACGGCGCGAAGGGGGAGGTGATTGAAGTCAATGTGCGGCGTGCCTTATTGGGCTACGTGCTGCAGCGCCTGAGCGTGGATACCACGCTGGATCACTCGATGAACCCGAATGCCTGCCAACTGATGCTGCTGAACCGGGGCGAGATCGAACCGTTTGCGGCGTGGGCGTTTGGGTAGCGGGGAGCGGGCTGGCCAAAATCACCCAAACCAACCGACGCCATCAAACGTTTTCAAACCACCACCCTCTCAACGTCCGCTCCCCGCTTATTGCTTGCCGCCCTCCCCAATAAATCAAATCAAATCAATCAAGCCGCGCAAGGCCGCGGCCACCGCGCGCGAGCGGATTTCATCGCGGTCGCCGTCGAGGCGGCAGGTGGAAGACATCAGCGTGCCGTCTGCCAGCGCCCAGCCGTAGCAGACCAGCCCCACCGGTTTTTCGCGGGTGCCGCCACTGGGGCCGGCGATGCCGGAAATGGCGAGCGCGGCCTGGGCATGGCTGTGGGCGAGTGCGCCGGCAGCCATGGCCATGGCGGTTTCCTCGGAGACGGCGCCGTGTTCGGCGAGCGTCGTCTCGGGCACATCGAGCATCTCGATCTTGGCGTCGTTGGCATAGGTAATGAAGCCGCGCTCATACCAGCTTGAGCTGCCGGGCTGTGCGGTGACCAGTTGCCCGACCCAGCCGCCGGTGCAGGATTCGGCGGTAGCCAGCATCCAGCCCCGGGCTTTCAGCCTGTCGCCCAGTTCGGTTGCCAGTTGCTTGAGTTCTTCATCGCTTACACGAGCCATTGCAGTCCCTTGATGATGGCGATGGCATACGCTGCCGCCAGTAAATCGTCGAACATGACGCCGAAGCCGTTCTTCATCCGCGCGTCGGCGATGCGGATCGGCCAGGGTTTCAGGATATCAAACAGGCGAAACAAGCCAAATGCCAGCGCGATCCACAGCCAGTCCGCTGGCGTAAACAGCAACACCAGCGCAAACGCGACTATTTCATCCCACACCATGCCGCCGTGATCGGCCACGCCCAGCGCGCGACCGGTGTGGCCACAGGCCCACACGCCGAGAAGGAAGGCGGCTATCAGCAGAATGATCTGGTTGGGCAGATCGGATGCGGTGGCGACGATCAGCCAGAACAGTGGCAGCCCCAGCAGTGTGCCGACCGTACCGGGCGCCCGGGGCGCAAGCCCGCTGCCTAATCCGAAAGCGATCAGATGTGCAGGATGCGCGAACAGGAATTTAAGATTGGGCTGCAAAGTGGTCATACCCTGTGTGCTCAATTGGCAGCGCATTGCCATCGGCATCGATGACGGTGAGGCCGGGCTCGGCTGTGATGCAGCCGATGCGGGTGACGGCCACGTCAGCGTCTGCAGCCGCAGCCAGCACAGCGTCCCGTTTGGACTGGGGTGCGGTAAAGCACAGTTCGTAATCATCGCCGCCTGCCAGTACACCGTTGCGCGCCACGGCTTCGTGCAG
>JANJUT010000245.1 GCA_024710445.1 Thiobacillus sp. | reverse complement strand
CCGCTGGCGGAGGAAACCGGATTGATCAACGATATTGGTCAATGGGTGCTGAAGGAGGCCTGCCGCCAGCTTCAGGAATGGCGTCTGAGATTCCCGGAACGGCCGGATTTGTATATGAGTATCAACCTGTCCGCCAAGCAGTTTCTGCAACCGGATCTCCTGGAACGGATTGATGAGGCGATTGCCGCAGCCGACATTGAGCCGCGTTACCTTGCCCTGGAAATTACCGAAAGCGTACTACTGCATAATCCCGAAGCAGCGAACAAAACGCTGCTCGACCTCAAGGCGCGCGGCCTGCATCTTTATGTTGACGACTTTGGAACGGGCTACTCATCACTGAGCTATTTGCAGAACTTTCCCTTCGATGCGCTGAAAATCGACCGTGCCTTCGTCAGCCGCCTGACGCCTGGAATCGAGGAAGCGGAGATGGTGTCGACGATTATCGCCATCGCCCGAAATTTCAACATGAATGTGATCGCCGAGGGGGTGGAGAACGTCGGCCAACTCGATCGCCTGATTGCACTGGGTTGCCGGAAGATACAGGGATATTACTTCTCGCAACCGTTGCCGGCGGCCGCGGTTGCCTCGTTTGTGCAGGCCAGCGGAGTTGGCTTGTCGAGTGTAGATTATTGATTCGGCCTGATGAAGTTTGAGTGATATTGAAAACCGGCTTGTCCCGGCTGTGTGAAACCGGGCGGGAGGTCGAATGAACATCCGGAAAATCGATGCCTTATTACCGTACTCCGCATACAGGCACGCATGCCAGCAAGGAATTAACGGCCTTTGCCCACGGTGCCGCCAAACAGGCTGAAATTCAGTACCACGCTTGTTGCACCGGTTTGCGGATCGACCTCCACTTTCTTCGTCGCGTAGACCGTCATGGTCTTGTTTTCTTCGTCGTAGATGGCCATCGGCACGCACTCGGCCTCCACGATCTGCTGCGAGAGTTCCCTGACGGCCTTGAGTGATTCCGCGTTTTCTTCCGGCATCGCCAGTTCTTTTTTATCCAGCATGGCGACATGCAGGAAATCGGGCACGCAGTTTTTCGGCTTGATCACGGCAATGGCCGTGATGCCACGTTTGGCACCCCATTCGGCTGGTATGTCGTAATAATGAAAAACGGCGTGGGCAAAGGTCTTTGCCTCCGCATCGTCCGGGCAGCTTACATAGAAGATGTGCTGCATGTGTTCTGTCGAAAACCCCACTTCATAGGTTTTGCTGTTTTCTTCCGTTGCCATTTCGTTTGATCTCCAGATCATTCAGCGTGTGCTGGTGCAGCCATGTTGATGAGTCATTTTTGCCATTTGCCTGCCGGACTTGACTTTGGTTCTAACACGAACTAAATTTGTTCGCATTAGAACCAGTTGAGCATCCCGTGTCGCAAACAGCCGAATTCCTTCCAACCATACAAGCTCTGGTGCAGTGTTACCAGACTTTCGAGGCGTATTCTGCCGCCCATATTCGCGAGATGGGGCTGACGCCGCCGCAATTCGACATTATCGCCACGCTCGGCAACACGTCGGGGATGACCGCCACCGAGCTAGGCGACAGGACGCTCATCACCAAGGGCACGCTTACCGGCGTGGTCGACCGGCTGGCCGCACGCGGGTGGGT
This sequence comes from Thiobacillus sp., assembly GCA_024710445.1. Classification (GTDB taxonomy): domain Bacteria; phylum Pseudomonadota; class Gammaproteobacteria; order Burkholderiales; family Thiobacillaceae; genus Thiobacillus. Next base: position 3,784 of record JANJUT010000245.1, on the reverse strand, counting down.
GGAACGCGTGGCGCACGAAAGCGACGGCCGCAGTCAGATCATTCGCCTGACGCAATCGGGTGAGGCCCTGTTTGCCAGGGTATTCCCGGCGCATCTGGCTTACATGGATGCCTGCTTCACCGGCGTGCCGGCTGCCGGGCATGCGCGCTGGCAAACGGCCTTGCGCGCGCTGCAACAAATTTTTAAAAAGGAGACTGTATGAGCACAGCACTGCGTTACCCGACCCCGGCCGTCGTCTTGCACTGGCTGGTGGCCCTGCTGATCTTTGTGGCGTTTCCGCTTGGCGTGTACATGCACGAGCTGCCGGCATCGCCCGACAAGCTCAAGCTCTACAGCTATCACAAGTGGATCGGCATCACGATCCTGATGCTGGCGGCGGCGCGGGTGATGTGGCGGACAACCTATACGCCGCCTGCCTTGCCGGCCAGCATGGCCCAGTGGCAGCACCGGGTGACGCATATCGTGCATGGCCTGCTCTATGTGCTGATTCTTGCGATCCCGCTGTCGGGCTGGCTGATGAGTTCGGCCAAAGGCTTTCAGACCGTATGGTTCGGCGTGCTGCCCTTGCCCGACCTGGTCGGCAAGGACAAGGCATTGGGTGAATTGCTCGCCGGGGTGCATCAGGCTCTGAACTTCAGCTTGCTGGTCCTGGTCTTTCTGCACGTGGCTGCCGCACTCAAACACCATTTCATCGAACGCCAGCCTTTCATGCAGCGCATGAGCCTCAGCAAAAAGGGGCAGCCATGAGCATGAAACGCATATTCAACGCGCTGGCCCTGCTGGCCGTGCTGGCGTCGCCTGCTGCGGGTGCGGGGGAATACCGCACGGTGCTGCCCGGGCAAAGCACAATCGGTTTCGAATTCAGCCAGATGGGGGTGCCGATCAAGGGCGGGTTCAAGCGCTTTGCCGTGCAGATGGCTTTCGATCCGGCCAGGCCCGAGGCCGGTCGCGCGCAGATCGATATCGATCTCGCGAGCATCGATGCCGGCTCGTCCGAGGCCGACGAGGAGTCCGCCGGCCGGCTGTGGTTCAATCGCAGCGCGTACCCGAGCGCGAAGTTCGTCTCCAGCCGGATCCGTGCGCTTGGCGGCAACCGCTACGAGATGCGCGGCACGCTCACGCTCAAGGGCCGCAGCCGCGAGATGATCGTGCCGGTGACCTTCAAACCCGGAAAAGCCGCAGCCACCTTTGACGGCGCCTTCATTCTCAAGCGTCTGGATTTCGGCATCGGCGAAGGTATGTGGGCCGATGTTGCCACGGTCGCCAACGAAGTCCAGGTCACCTTCCGTATTGCCGCCAGCGGCAAATAACCCGTTGTTCATTACCCTCAGGAGTTCACATGAAACGTCTTGCCACGCTGTCTGCCCTGCTTGTTTTTTCTGCTTTTGCCCAGGCCGAGCCTGTCACCTTCAAGATCGACAACAGCCATACCTATCCACATTTCACCTATAGCCACTTCGGGTTTTCCAAGCAGACCCACAAGTTCGACAAAACCAGCGGCAAGGTGGTGATCGACCGCGCGGCCCAGACCGGCTCGGCTGATGTCAGCATCGACGTTGCGTCGGTCAATACCGGTTTTGCCCTGTTCGACGAGCACATCCAGGCCGAGGATTATTTCCATACCGCCAAATACCCGACGATCACCTTCAAGTCCGACAAGATGGCGTTCAAGGGCGATCAGCCTGTGAGCCTGACGGGCGATCTCACCATCAAGGGGGTGACCAAACCGGTGACGCTGACCATTAGCCACTTCAAGTGCATGCCGCACCCGATGCTGAAGGTGGAAGCATGCGGCGCCAATGCGACGGCCGAGGTCAAGCGCTCCGATTTCAACATGGGCAAGAATGTGCCTTACGTCAGCGACGAGATCACGCTGTCCCTGGCGATCGAGGCATTCAAGGCACCCGCCACCACGCAATAAGATCTATCCGGCAAGATCTATCCGGCTTTCCCGGCAGGCAATCCTGCCGGGAAAGGCCATATCCCTGTTCCCTGTAAGTTGGTTTGGCAGCTACCCCGTCGAGAAACATTCGCAGCAGCCGTGCCGGTTGCTGAAAGCTCGGCAGTTCGACGCTGCCTGTTGGATTTCCGTCAGCAAAAGTAGGAGCCATGCCAGCTTCAGAATTGGTAGTGACTGTAACTGATTGATTTATAAGGACGTGTGAAAAGCCTGCCTGGATCAGGCAGGGTGGCATAGCTGTTGCAAGTGATTGAGCACAGCCCGTCAGGGCAAGCAGCACTCAGGATCAGCCTGGCCCGGTAGTCGCCAGCGAACAATGTCCGGGTGCTCACTCACATAAGGAGCACCGAATGAAACGACTGGCCTTGCTGACCGTGCTTGTTGCATTTTCCGCTTTTGCACACGCCGCCCCCGAAATCTACGTCATCGATAACAGCCAGACCTCTTCGCAGTTCAGCTTCAACTCTCTGGGCGGATCCAGCCAGACCCATAGGTTCGACAAGGTCAGCGGCAAGGTGGTGTTCGATCCCGTTTCCAGGACCGGGACGGCTGAAGTGAACATCGATGCCAGCTCGGTGAATACGGGCCACCGGGTCTTTAACCACCACCTGCAAAGCGCTTCATTCTTCGACGCCGCCAATCACCCGACCATCACCTTCAAGTCCAGCAAGGCCGTATTGGATGATGAGGAAAGCAGCATGGCAGGCGAACTGACGATCAAGGGGGTGACCCAGCCGGTCACACTGGCCATCAGCGGTTTTCAGTGCACGCAGGATCCGGTCTACAAGGTGGAGTCATGTGGCGCCCAGGCAACGGTGACCGTCAAGCGCTCGGATTTCAACATGGGCAAATTCGCCTTCCTCGCCAGCAACGAGATCACGCTGAACATGGCCATCAAGGCGGTCAAGATGTCATCCCTCATCCAGTTGGCGAGCCGGGATATCGGCAAGTAAGTAGAATGGCGTTTTGCTGTCCGGAACGCCACCCGTGGAACCCCATCAACTTGAACTGCTCGCGCCTGCGCGCGATGCCGATATCGGCATCGAAGCCATCAACCACGGCGCCGATGCGGTGTATATCGGCGGGCCATCGTTTGGCGCGCGCGCGGCGGCAACCAACGAAATAGCCGATATCGCACGGCTGGTGGCGCATGCGCACCGCTTCAATGCGCGGGTATTCGCCACCCTCAACACCATCCTGCGCGACGACGAACTGGAACCGGCGCGCCGGCAGATCTGGCAGCTTTACGAAGCCGGGATCGATGCGCTGATCATCCAGGACATGGGCCTGCTGGAACTCGACCTGCCGCCGATCCAGTTGCACGCCAGCACCCAGACCGATATCCGCACCCCGGAAAAGGCCCGTTTCCTGCAGGATGTGGGGCTTTCCCAGATCGTGCTGGCGCGCGAACTCGACCTTGGCCAGATCGCCGCCATCCGTGCCGCCACCCGGCCCGAGACCACACTGGAATTCTTCGTCCACGGCGCGCTGTGCGTGGCCTACAGCGGCCAGTGCTACATCAGCCACGCCCATACCGGGCGCAGCGCCAACCGCGGCGATTGCTCGCAGGCCTGCCGCCTGCCATATCAGGTGACCGATATGGAGGGCAGGGTGGTCGCGCACGACAAGCACGTGCTGTCGATGAAGGACAACAACCAGAGCGACAACCTCGAAGCCCTGATCGACGCCGGTGTGCGCAGCTTCAAGATCGAAGGCCGCTACAAGGACATGGCCTATGTCAAGAACATCACTGCGCACTATCGCGTGCTGCTGGACGAAATCCTGGAAGAGCGCCCGGAACTCGGCCGCGCCAGCAGCGGCGAG
>JANJUT010000237.1 GCA_024710445.1 Thiobacillus sp. | reverse complement strand
GAGCAAATCAAGCGGCTCAACACGCTGGAGCAGGTGTTTCGCTATATCACTGCGGTGATCATTACCCTGGTTACGGCGATGCTGGTGCTGAGCGAGGTTGGCATCTCGATCGCCCCCATTCTCGCAGCTGCGGGAGTGCTTGGCATTGCCATCGGCTTCGGCGCACAAAGTCTGGTCAAGGACTATTTCACCGGCTTTTTCCTGCTGCTGGAGAACCAGGTGCGCCAGGGTGATGTGGTGGAAGTCGCCGGCAAGGGAGGGCTGGTTGAGGAAATGACGCTGCGCTACATCCGGCTGCGCGACTACGAAGGCAGCGTGCATTACATTCCCAATGGCACCATCGACACCGTCACCAACCGCAGCCGCAGCTTTGCCCATGCGGTGATCGACGTGGGCGTGGCTTACCGGGAAGACGTCGACGAAATCTATGCCGTGATGCGCACCGTGGCGGCAGAGCTGCGCGCCGATCCGGAACTGGCCGGGAAAGTTGTGGAAGACATTGAAATTGCCGGTGTCGACCAGTGGGGCGATTCTGCCGTGGTGATTCGCTGCCGCTTCAAGGTCAAACCGCTGGAGCAGTGGGGCGTGCGCCGCGCCTATTTGTATCGGCTGAAGAAAGCCTTCGACGCCGCCGGCATCGAGATTCCCTATCCGCATCTCACCGTGTATGCCGGGCAGCCGAAATCAGGCCAGGCTGCCCCCCTGCAACTGTCACTGGAGCGCTAGTTAGCCCGCATCCTCGCCCATCACCTGCTGCCATAGCATCCGCACCGCCTCGCGTACGCTCTCCATCGCGGCAGGTGGCACCCGCGCGAACTCTGCGCCGCTCAACTTGATCGCATGCTGCTGGCGGCGCAGTTCGCGGTAGGCGTCGGCGGCCGCCTTGGCAATGTCCATCGGGATCAGTCCGGCCGCTCCCGCGCGATGCAGCAGCTTGATGTTGCCAATATTTTCAGTCAGTTCGGGATGCGCATGGCCATCCCGCAGCACCAGATACTGCACGCAGAATTCGACATCGACAATGCCGCCGCTGTCATGCTTGAGATCAAATAATTCCGTGTTGTTGACGTGGCCGGCGTGCATTTTTTCGCGCATGGCCAGAACGTCGTCGCGCAGCCTGACAGCATCACGTGCATGGTGGAGCACTTCGCAGCGCAAGGCCTCAAAGGTCTCGCCGATCCGGGCGTCGCCACAGACAAAGCGTGCACGCGACAGCGCCTGATGCTCCCATACCCAGGCATGGTTCAACTGGTAATCGCGAAAGGCTTCGGTCGAACTCACCAGCAGGCCCGAGGCGCCATCCGGACGCAGGCGCAGATCGGTTTCGTACAGCATCCCGGCCGGGGTCAGGGTGCCGAGCCAGGTGTTGATGCGCTGCGCCAGTCGTGCATAGGTGGCTTGCGCGTGCTCGTCGTCGTCATCGTAGAGAAACACGATATCGAGGTCGGATGCGTAGCCGAGCTCCTTGCCGCCGAGTTTTCCATAGCCAATGATCGCAAACCGCGGGCTGTCGCGGTGGCGTGTTTTCAGCCCGGTCCAGCAACGCGCGAGGGTCTCGGCGAGCAGCAGGTCAGCGAGATGGGACAGGTGGTCGGACAGCTCTTCAACCGTGAGATGGCCGGCCACGTCCTGCGCCAGCAGGCGCAGGGTCTGCACCTGCTTGAAACGACGCAAGGCGTCCATCTGCGCTTCGGTGTCGCCAGGGTGTGCATCGAGCTCCTCGTGCAACTGGGTGGCGCGTCGCTTCCAGTCAGGTACGCGCAGCAGGTGTTGCGGGGCGATCAGCTCATCCAGTAATTGCGGCTGGCGTGTCAGCATCTGCGCCGCCCAGGGGCTCGCTGCCAGTAGCCGGACCAGTTGCAGCAAGGCCGCCGGATATTCAGCCAGCAGCGCCAGATAGGTGGAGCGGCGTGCAATCGCCTGCATCAGCGCGGCAAAGCGTTCCAATGTGGCTGACGGGTTGGTCTGGCTGCCAATGATTTCGAGTGCGGGCGGCAGCAACGCATTGAGCCGTAGCTGGGTGGATTCGGCCAGATGGGCAGCATGGTGACGCAGCGCGTCGAGTGTGGCCAGCACCCGTGCCGGATCGTCGTACCCTGCTTCTTCAAGCAAGGCGTGGAGGGTGTCTGGGTCTGCGGTTCCGTGAAGCACGGCGGTGAGCGGATGGCTGTTCTGGTCGGTTTGCGGTGCGGCAAACATCTGGTCGAAGTGGCGCGTCACCTTGTTGCGGTGTGCGTCGAGCTCGACGATCAACGCAGCGTAGCCGGGAAAATTCATCGCATCGGCCAGCATCGTCTGTGATTCTTCATCTTCTGGCAGCAACTGGGTTTGCGCGTCGTCCAGGTATTGAATGCGGTGTTCCAGGCGACGCAGAAAGTCGTAGGCGCGGGTGAGTTCCTGCTGCGCATTCGCCGTCATAAGTTCACTTCGGACCAGTTCGCCCAGCACGGTGAGGGCAGGGCGCTGCTGCAGGGCGGGAATCTGGCCGCCACGGATCAACTGGAACACCTGTGCCGTGAATTCGATTTCGCGGATGCCGCCCGGTCCCAGCTTGACGTTGTGCGCCATCTCGCGGCGTGCAACTTCGCGCCGGATCTGCACATGCAGATCACGGATCGCGGCGAATGCACCGAAATCGAGATATTTGCGAAATACGAACGGCCTCACGATGGCCGCCAGTTCATCGTGGTGGCTTCCGGTAAGCGGGCGCGCCTTGATCCAGGCGTAGCGTTCCCAGGGTCGGCCTTGCGCCATCAAATAGTCTTCCAGCATGGCAAAGCCCATCGCAAATGGTCCGGACTCACCCCATGGCCGCAGCCGCAGGTCGACCCGGAACACATAGCCGTCGGCGGTGTTTTCCGACAGGGAGGCGGCCAGTTTGCGCCCCAGACGGATGAAAAACTCGTGGTTGGTGAGCGAGCGGATCCTGGCATCAGGGTCGTCGCTGGCGGTGTTGCCTTCCTCCGGGTAGAGGTAGATCAGGTCGATGTCGGACGACACATTGAGCTCGCCGCCGCCGAGCTTGCCCATGCCGACGACGACCATCTGTTGCGGCGTGCCGTGTTCATCGCGCGGCTCGCCGTGACGAGCGGCAAGCGCCGCATGGTGAAAATCAAGCGCAGCGCGGATGCACACCTCCGCCAATGTGCTGTAGGCGGAGGTCACTTCTGCCAGATCGGCGGCCCCCGTCAGGTCGCGCGCGGTGGTGATCAGCCAGACGCGCTGCCGTAGTTGCCGCAGGCGCTGATCGAGCGCGGTTTCATCGGTACATGGCGGTTCGGACAGAAACGCCTGCATGGCTTCGCGGGTGCAGGCACGGTCGAGCAGCCCCGCCACTGTGTCGGCGAGGTGTGGCTGCGCGGCCAGCAGACGGCTGCCATAACGGGAACAACGGGTAATACGCTCAAGGGCAGGATGGATCATGGTTTGGAGGAGGGGCCTTGGATTAAAATGAATCGTTGATCACAATGCGTTAACCAGTGAGGAGATTGTATGGCAGCCATCGAGTCGATTCTGACCGAAACCCGTGTTTTTCCACCCGACGAGGCTTTTGTCAAACAGGCCAATGTGTCTGGAATGGCCGCCTACCAGGCCTTGTGCAGGCAGGCCGAAACCGACTACGAAGGTTTCTGGGCCGATCAGGCGCGCCAGACCATCGCCTGGAAAAAACCGTTTACCTGCACGCTCGACGAATCGAACGCGCCGTTCTACAAGTGGTTCGACGATGGTGAGCTGAATGTCTCCTACAACTGCCTCGACCGTCATTTGGCGACCCGGGGCGACAAGACCGCGCTGATTTTCGAAGCCGATGATGGCACGGTCACGAAGGTCACCTACAAGCAGCTGCATGCGCGCGTCTGCCAGTTTGCCAATGGCCTGACCTCGCTGGGCGTGGTGGCCGGCGACCGGGTGATTGTCTACATGCCGATGAGTATCGAGGCGGTGGTGGCGATGCAGGCCTGCGCGCGCATCGGCGCGATTCATTCGGTGGTGTTCGGTGGTTTCTCGTCCAAAAGCCTGTTCGAGCGCATCGACGATGCGAAGGCCCGGATCATCATCACCGCCGACGAGTCGCTGCGCGGCGGCAAGGCGGTCCCGCTGAAGCGCGCGGTCGACGATGCGCTGGCGATGGGTGACACCTCCTGTGTCGAGCGCGTGATCGTGTATCGCCGCTCGGGCGGCGAGGTGAACTGGGGTCCGCGCGACCTGTGGTGGCACGAACTCACCCAGACCCAGGCCGAAACCAGCGAGCCGGTGTGGGTCTCCGCCGAGCATCCGCTGTTCATTCTTTACACCTCGGGCTCGACCGGCAAGCCCAAGGGCGTGCAACATTCCAGCGGCGGTTATCTGCTCGGCGCGATCCTGTCGATGCAGTGGGTGTTCGACGCCAAGCCGGACAGCGACGTCTACTGGTGTACCGCCGACGTCGGCTGGATTACCGGCCACACTTATGTCGCCTACGGTCCGCTGGCGCTGGGCATGACCGAGGTGATCTTCGAGGGCGTGCCCACCTATCCGCACGCCGGACGTTTCTGGGAAACCGTC